>DATNJO010000475.1:0-3248 GCA_035603895.1 Pyrinomonadaceae bacterium | reverse complement strand
CTTTCGAGCTCTTCATCGATACCGAAGGCGAGATCGAAGGCAGTATTGCGCAGGTGGCTGCAATTCATAACCTTTCCATGGTCAACGTTCGCTCGCTGAACGACTTCGTTACCCAACTTCAGGGTAATTATCAAGAGCAGTACACGTTCATCGAACCCAATTACGGCGACGTCACGAGCACCTACGACAACGGTTCATCGCAACATCCAGTCGACGGCGTCGGGCGCGGCGAACAGTTGATCAAAACGGTCTACGAAGCGATTCGCAATTCGAGCGTTTGGGAAAGAAGCATGCTAATCATCACGTACGACGAACATGGCGGCTTCTACGATCACTACCCACCACCCTCTGCGCATGCTCCCAACGACGGCAGCGATTCGAGCGGGTTGGACAACAGCGGATTTAAGTTTGACCAACTCGGAGTGCGCGTACCGGCGGTGATCGTGTCTCCCTGGATTCAGCCGCAAGTGGATCACACTGTCTACGATCATTCATCGGTGCTGAGAACGGTGGAGAAAATCTTCGGTATGGACCCGCTGACGGATAGAGACCGCAACGCCAACGACGTGATTCACCTCGTTGGCGACGTGTTGCGAACTGACTGTCCGACGACGCTTAGCCGTCCGGCGCCGGAGCCGGTGCGGCCGCCGATTACAGCTGCGCAACAGATGGTCACCGATCTACAGCCTCTCCCTCCGGAGGGAAACCATTGGGGATTTCTGGCGATCGCGGTGAAGACTGACTTGGAATTGTCTGAGGGCAATCCAGCAGCGCAGGCCGCGATCCTCGCGAAAGCTCAGGCGATCAAAACACGAGGCGAAGCCCGGGCGTATCTGCAATCGGTTGTAAAAAAAGTCGAAACGGCTAAGATGGTGCCCGTCCAGGAGGACAGAAAATAATTTGCGCCTAAAACAGTTGTCATTCGCCGCTCTGATGGCGTCGATCGTAGCGGTCAACGCCGTCGCGCAAAAGGCACTGCCGAAGAAACCGTTCGAGCAGTGGAGTCGTGATGAAGTCACCAGGATCCTGTTCCAGTCTCCGTGGGGAACGATGGATGTCGATCAACTGGTTGGAAGTCCATACCAGGTCCAGGTGCGCTTATATTCAGCGCTTCCGATCCGGCAAGCCCTGGTGCGGCGAATGCAACTGACAATTCCTTACAACGAGTTGACGGCGGCGCAAAAGACCAACTTCGATGCTGAGGTTGACGGTCTGTTGAACTGTCAACCCTGCTCGAACTACTACATCGTTACACTCGCTTCCGGACACCCGGACCCGCTGCAACTCGTAACCGGTAGAGATCAAGTTCCCGCAAGTATGACGCCCGCTCGAGTTATCGATGTGATTGAGATCTTGAAACGCGTTACGCAGGACGAGTTGTTGAAACAGGTGTGGTTAACAAACGACAAAGGCGAACGGCGCAACGCTGAAAAAGTCACTTTCACAAAACGAAATGAGGTGGTCTTTCTCTTCCCTCGCCTGGGCGATCGGGGCCAGCCACTGATCACGGCTGCGAACAAGAAATTCTACTTCGAGCTTGACGAGAAGTTGTTTCGCAAAGAGGTTCGGCCGCTACGAAGGCTGACCTTCGAAGTCGCGCCGTTGCTGAAGGATCAGGAAGTGGTGTTTTGACCTTGCACAACCCGCACCGTGTCGCGAGCTATCAGTAGTTCTTCGTTTGTTGGGATAACGAAAACTGAGACGCGAGACGTATCGGTGCTGATCTGACCGCCCTTCCCAACACCGTTACTAGCATTAAGTTCCTCATCAAGCTCGACTCCCAGCCACGCCAGATCGGAGCAGATCCGCGCGCGGATCTCCCCCGAGTTTTCACCGATGCCTCCGGTAAACACGATCGCTTCAGCGCCGTTCATAGCCGCCAGATAGCTCCCGATGTATTTACGTGCACGATAGCAGAAGATTTCAATCGCCAGCCGCGCGCGACGATCGTTGTGCTCGTGTGCTTCGGCCAGTAACTCCCGCATGTCGTCGGTGAGTCCGGAAATACCCAGCAATCCTGATTGTTTATTCAGCAGGGTTTCGACTTCGCGCGCCGACAACCCCTCCTTCGCGGCAATGAGATCGACGATTGACGCGTCAAGATCGCCGGAACGTGTACCCATTACGAGACCTTCCAACGGCGTGAATCCCATCGAGGTATCGATGCTGTTTCCGCCTTTGATCGCCGCGATAGAACAACCGTTGCCGAGGTGCAGGGTGATTATGTTCGTTGCGTCGCGCGCAATGCTCCGCAGTTTGCGATACCGGTACGCGACGTAACGATGCGAAGTACCGTGAAACCCGTACCGCCGGATGCGGTGACGGCGATAGAGTTGATACGGCAAAGCGTAGAGATACGCGTGTTCCGGTAGTGTTTGATGGAATGCAGTGTCGAAAACAGCGACTTGCGGCAGCGCCGAACCAAATACCGTGCGCGCCGCGACGATGCCTTGAATGTTTGCCGGGTTGTGTAAAGGCGCGAGATCGATGCCGTCTTCAATGCCTCGCAACACGTCGTTCGTTATCAACGCCGACTCGGTGAATTTTTCGCCACCGTGGACCACGCGATGGCCCACGGCGTGAATATCAGCAACACTCCGGACTCCGTTGACTCCGGAATCTTCGGAGATGGCCCAACGAAGAATCATCTCGACGGCTGCACGCGTGTCCCTGATTGGCTCAGCAAACCGCTTAGGCGGCTTACCGGCGGCAGTGAACGTCACGATTCCTGCGCCGCCGATGCGCTCAATCAGGCCGTGGGCCAGTTGCTCGTCGGCGTCGCGCTCGATGCGCTCGAGGTCAGTAGCGATCAATTGAAACTTGACCGACGAGCTGCCGCAGTTAAGAACAAGCACATTCATGATTCAGTAAGGCCATTTCCAGTTGCGAATTTCAGGCATATCTTCGCCGTGTTCTTCAATGTACCGTTTGTGCTCGAAACGTTTGTCGCGCATCTCCTGCAAAATGTGCGCGCCCACCGATTCCAGCTTCGGGACACGATCGATAACGTCCATGACCAGGTGAAAACGATCAAGGTCATTCAAAACTACCATATCAAAAGGCGTCGTCGTTGTGCCTTCTTCCTTGTAACCGCGCACGTGCAAATTGCGATGGTTAGTTCGCCGGTAAGTCAGACGGTGAATCAGCCACGGGTAACCATGAAAAGCGAAGATGATCGGTTTATCCGTCGTGAAGAGTGAATCAAATTCCTTATCTGACAATCCGTGCGGATGCTCGTTCTGCGGCTG
>DATNJO010000474.1:0-2217 GCA_035603895.1 Pyrinomonadaceae bacterium | reverse complement strand
CCCCAGAGTCTTGAGTGCGCGGGTCGAAAAGTAGTCGCACGCCCCGGGCACGACGAAGAAGTCACAGTCCAAGAGTATCGCTCTGTTCAGCGGGCCAATATTGGGTCCGACATCATAAAGAACGAAATCAGCATCTACTGTTGATGCGCAAACATCCACAAGTTGCGAGAGGGCGGTCGTCTCCAGAAAACCTCGAATCTTCCGTTGAAGGCAATCGAGCCAAGCTTGTTGCAGAGCAAGCTCATACTGCGACAATCGAATATCGCCCGGCAGAAGAAAAACTCGCCTGGCCCGCTCGTATGGAACGATTGCATTGAGACTCTTGCCAGCTTCCAATAGCGGCCGCAGGGCAGACCACAAAGTTTTTCCGTTGGCAGACTCGGATTGGTCCAGCCATTTGTCGACGACGTCAGCTTCAACAAGATATGACGTTAAATTGCATTGCGGATCTGAGTCCACCAATAGCACTTGATGGCCCATATCCGCTAACGCGAAAGCGAGGTTCACAGTCAGAGTGGTCTTGCCGACGCCCCCTTTATGGTTGAAAAGCGTGAGACGTGGCCTCTTGCGTGGGATATGCCGGTTGAGGGGCATTGAAATCTTACTCCTTACGCGACCTTTGTTTCTTCATTCGCCGCCTTGGTCTAAAATTACGAGCTGCTTCTCGTGCTGCTTCACGATCCGGCAAGAGTTCCACGAACTTTTCACCGAGTGCCGTGATTTGCTTGTTTCCCTTCGTTGAAGGAACCAAGTAACCCAGCTTCCTCGCATTGTCGACTGCAACTGCAGTATTCGAAAACTTCGTCTGAGCGGCTTCGGTATTAAGCGAGCTAATATCAAGCGTTTTAAAATGCGGCGTGTCTCTGTAATAAGTAAGATAATAGGCGAGGCAGGTAACGCGCTCCACATCGGTCATCGGGTTTTTATCGCGAAGAAATTCCTTTGGTGACAGGGTTCTGTCGCGTGAGAAACTCTGATCGTATGGTGCTTCCGAAAATGGCAACTTTCCGTTTGCGGATTGCGGCCCACGTTCTGCTGCAACACCAAGAAATGTCTGAACGGACTGAAGAACTCGCTTTTGCGCCTCAGAATCAAGTTGCTTAAGAACTCCGACTATGGTTGAGAGCGCCTCAAAATCGTCCACAGAATTCCTCCATTTAGTCTGCACCATACCAAATCGGCGGGCTCGCGTCCATTGAGCGGGTTCGGTTTCTCAGTACTGGAAGAGGTACGAACACTTACGCTTGAAGCCTCTTACCATGGATTTCGAAAACTCGAACGAATCCTAGAAATTCCTATCTGAGCGCTTGATGCAACGCCGGCGACCAGTCGCTCCACAGGCAACGTCCCGAGGCCTCCCGAAGCCTCCGGGTACAGGGAGTACATTCAAACTCAGCTTTCAGTTTCACGAGGGTTTCTGGACCAAGCAATAAAGAGACGGTTCCGTTTTCAATTTCAGATTGGCGACGCTCGACTTCCGCTGCCCAAGCTTCTTTGACTTCGGGATCAGCATCAAGGGTGGCTATCAATCGATCGACATGTCTTGCTGCTCCGCAGGCGTTAACTGTAAGGCTGCAGCTTCAAGCTTTTCGACGGTTTCAGATTCTAAAGCCATCAGTCTCTCTGTTCAGACTCGCCGAACAATTGTGAGCGAACATCATTCCATGAGATCAACTCCACCGTGCCTGCATCGATCTCGGATAAGCGTCGCTCGATCTCTACAGACCATGCTGCCTCAATGTCCGGCTCTGATAGGATCCAATGTTGCTACTAGCTATTTAATGAAGTCATTTTGCGCGCCAGTTTATCACGCTTGCGGTTTTCATTCGGTCGTTTGATCCACCGTCACGGGTCGACCGTGAGGGCCGGTCGCCCATGTATTCAAGAGTTCGTTACCTAGTCCGGTGCTGGTCCAAGTGACTTTTGGACTCCCGGCGGCGATCAGTAGCCAAAATTCATTGTGGCAGATTTGTGGCAGGAATAAATGGAAAGTGACTGGTAACGAACGGGAACGGATATCACGCTATGCAAAAACCCTTGATTTTGCTCGTGGCTGCAACTCGATTCAAATCAATTGGTTAAATTTCCATACTTCCCTTCATTCGGGACCGTGAGGTCGGAGGTTCGAATCCTCTCGCCCCGACCAACAACTTATCTTCAATCAACTACTTACAGTCGTGAGCGTTAACGGTGTTCGTTCGACGTGTGGCCAATTTG
>DATNJO010000473.1:0-5957 GCA_035603895.1 Pyrinomonadaceae bacterium | reverse complement strand
CGCGCTGCTGATGGCCATCTACCTCAACGGCATGGACCAGAGCGAGCAGCAGATCCTCACTGAGGCGATGCTCAACTCCGGTAACATTCTCGACTTCTCCGACATTCCAAAACCAAAAGCCGACAAACACTCAACGGGTGGCGTCGGCGACAAAACCTCGATCATCATCGCGCCTCTGGTTGCTGCGTGTGGCGTGTGCGTGCCGATGATTTCCGGCCGCGGTTTGGGCCACACCGGCGGCACGCTCGACAAACTCGAGTCGATTCCCGGTTACAGCGTGAATCTGAGCGCGACTGAGTTCAAAAAGGTGTTGCAGGACGTCGGCTATGCGATGGCCGGACAAACAGCGGAGCTCGCGCCGGCTGATAAAAAGATGTACGCGCTGCGGGATGCAACGTCCACGGTCGAAGCGATTCCGTTGATCGTCGCGTCGATCATCTCTAAAAAAGGCGCCGCCGGTCTCGACGCAATGATCATCGACGTGAAGGTCGGCAATGGTGCGTTTATGCGCGACGAGTCGCGGGCGCGAGACCTGGCCCACGCGCTCGTAAGCACCGGAAATTCGTGTGGCATCAAGACGCGGGCGTTGTTGACCGACATGAACCAGCCGCTCGGTTCCGCGGTCGGAAATTCGTTGGAAATCAAAGAGTGCATCGAGATCCTGCGCGGCGAAGCAAGCGAAGGCGCCGGACCGGTGCTCGATATTTCGTTGGAACTCTCCGCGCACATGCTCGTGCTGGCGAACGTCGCCGAGACGATTGAAGCCGCGCGCGAACGTCTTCAGGGTGTGTTGAGATCCGGCGAAGCGCTCGAGTGTTTGCGGCGGAACATCGCAGCGCAGGGCGGCGAGCCACGGGTTTGCGATCAGCCGGACGCGTTTCTGCCTTTGGTACGCGAAAGCGTTAAGGTAGAATCCCCGCGCTCTGGCTACATCACAAGTGTCGATACGACAGAAATTGGTCACGCGATCGCGGCAATCGGCGGCGGGCGCGTGCGCATCGAAGACACGATCGATCCCACGGTTGGCTTTATCTCCGAACTGAAGTTAGGCGAGCAGGTGAGGAGCGGCGAAACATTCGGCGTGGTTTACTGCGCCGATAAAGATGCCGCGAAAGAAGCGGCTCGGCGAATTCAGGCTGCGTATCACGTCGGCGATGAACCGCCTGAAAAGGTCGAAAAGCTCGTTAAGGAAATCGTGAACGAATGAAGTACAAGCTCCAACAGTTCTCGCGCAAAGACGCAAAGGCGCAAAGGTTCTTCTTTGGTTTTCCTTTGCGCCTTTGCGCCTTTGCGCGAAAAACCTCATTCACCAAACTAGCGATTTTTGCGTTGGTCGCTTTGACACCGATTTTGCTTTCAAGCTGCGGTGGTGCAGCCGCGGCCGACGATCCCTCGAAGATCAAGGTCGGCATCGTTTTTGACATCGGCGGGAAGGACGATCGCTCTTTCAACGCGGCGGCGTGGGAAGGCGTACAGCGGGCGGCGAAGGATCTGCCGATAGTTTTGCGCGACATCGAACCTGGCACACCAAACGCGATCGAACCTGCCATGCGTGCGTTTGCCGAACGCAATTTCGACCTGATCATCGGCGTTGGTTTCGCGCAGGCGCCGATCATGGAACAGGTTGCGAAGGACTATCCAAACATTCAGTTTGCAATCATCGACGGTGTGAGCAAGTTGCCGAACGTTGCTTCGCTGGTTTTCAAGGAGCACGAAGGTTCGTATCTCGTAGGAATTTTGGCGGCGAAGGCGTCGCGCACCGGAACGATCGGTTTCCTCGGCGGCATGGATATCGGTCTGATTCATCGTTTCGCCAAAGGCTACGAAGAAGGCGCGAAGTCAGTTAATCCAAACATCCGCGTGATTGAGAACTACGTGGGTATCACCGATGGCGCGTGGAACAATCCGGGCAAGGGCAAGGAACTGTCGTTGGCCCAGATCGGCAAGGGCGCTGACGTGATCTTCACCGCCGCCGGCAACTCCGGTCTCGGTGCATTTGACGCCGTCGAGCAGCAGGGAAAGCAGAACGGACGCGCCACGCATTTCGTCATCGGCGTCGATTCCAATCAAAACATGGTGAAACCAGGTTTTGTGCTCACGAGCATGGTGAAGCGCGTCGACAATGTCGTGTACGACATCGTCAAGGATGTCGTGAACCATCGCTTCTCACCGGGCTTGCACGTTTTCGGCTTGGACAAAGACGGCGTGGGCTACGCGATGGACCAGTTCAACCAGGACCTCGTCTCGCCCGAGGCGATTCAGGAAGCTGAAACCGCGAAGAAGAAGATTATTGACGGCGAAATCAAAGTGACGGACGCCATTGGAACGTAAGGCCACAGATGAACACGGACTAACACAGACAAGCAGAACCTAACCAGCAGTAATGTAATGCTGGTCCGTGTTAGTTCGTGTTCGTCCGTGGCTAAAACCTCTGAATGCTCGAACTCCGAGACATAACAAAACGCTTCGGCGATGTACTGGCTAACGATCGCGTCAACATCGTCGTTAAGCCCGGAACAATCCATGCCATCGTAGGTGAGAATGGCGCCGGTAAGTCGACGGCGATGCGCATCGCTTACGGTTTTTACACGCCCGATAGCGGCGAGATCGCCGTAGATGGTCAGGTGCGCGACATTAAGTCGCCCCACGACGCGATCGCACTCGGCATCGGTATGGTCCACCAGCACTTCATGCTGGTCGAGACGATGACCGTCGCGGAAAACATCGTACTCGGCGCCGAACCCGGTTCTGCGTTCGCGCTCGATCTGAAAAGCGCCGCCGCGCAGATCAGGCAACTCTCAGAAGAGTTCAAACTCGCCGTCAATCCCAACGAACCAGTCGAACATCTTTCAGTGGGCCAGCAACAACGTGTCGAACTGTTGAAGGCGCTTTACCGTCACGCGCGGCTGTTGATTCTCGACGAACCAACCGCAGTGCTGACGCCGCTGGAAGTGGAAGAGTTTTTCGGCATCCTGCGCCGCATGCGCGAGCAGGGTAAGACCGTGATCATCATCACTCACAAGCTTTCCGAGGTGCTGGCCATCTCGGATGAAGTCACGGTTATGCGCGACGGCAAGGTGGTTGGCCGCGTGCAGACGAAAGACACGAACGCCGCGGAACTCGCGCGCATGATGGTCGGACGCGAAGTGTTGCTGCGTGTTGAGAAACCAGAACCGCACGTCGGCGGCGCAGCGTTGGAAGTGCGAAATCTTTCGGTGTTGACGGCGAAGGGCGCAAAGCGCGTCGACAATGTGTCGTTTGAAGTTCGTGCCGGCGAGATCGTTGGCATTGCGGGCGTTGAAGGAAATGGCCAGACGGAATTGATTGAAGCGCTGGCTGGATTGGTCGAACCGGCACAGATCGCCGGCGAAATTCGCGCCGACGGAAGAAACATCAATAATCTCGGCGCGCGTGTGCGACGCGAACTCGGCATCGCACACATTCCCGAAGACCGGCATCGTCGCGGCCTGTTGCTCGAGTTTAGCCTCGCGGAAAACTCGATTCTCGGTGTTCATTACCGGCCGCCGATCACGGCGCACGCCGGTAACGTGTTTCTCGACGAAAATGCGATTCAACGACGTGCGGCCGAGATCATCGAAGGCTTCGACGTTCGCCCGCGCAACGCCGCTCTGCCCGCGCGTGCGCTCTCGGGTGGCAATCAACAAAAGCTGATCATCGGACGCGAGTATCACGTGAATCCGAAAGTGCTACTCGTTTCACAGCCGACTCGTGGTGTTGATATCGGCGCGATTGAATTTATTCACCGGCAGTTGGTGGGCCTGCGCGATCAGGGCTGCGCGATCCTGCTGGTTTCGGCGGAGTTGGAAGAAGTGACGAGTCTTTCCGATCGACTGTTAATTATTCACGACGGTCGTATTGCGGGTGAAGTAGATCCAAAGGTGGCGACGTTAGAGGAGATTGGGTTGTTGATGACGAGAGGCCATTAACACACGGATGAAGACAATCGCACGCGAACTGCTCTTTCCGCTAATCGCCGTCGTTGCGGCTTTCATTGTCGGCGGCATTCTGATTTTGCTCGTCGGCGACAATCCAATCGTCGCTTATCGATTGTTACTTGGCAGCGCGCTCTCGTGGCCCGACGGAATTGGTTACACGCTCTTTCACGCAACGCCGTTGATCTTCACCGGACTCGCCGTGCTCGTCGGCTTTCGCTGTGGTCTCTTCAACATCGGCGCGGAAGGACAACTCTACATTGCGGCGTTTGCTACTGCGTGGGTCGGAATCACGCTTGCGAATTGGTCCGCGTGGATACTCATTCCGCTGTGCTTTGCAGCGGCGATTTTGAGTGGCGCGCTTTGGGGGGCGATTCCAGGAGTACTGAAAGCGCGTTTTGGTTCGCATGAAGTCATCAACACGATCATGTTGAACTTCATCGCGGTCGCGTTCGTCAGTTACTTCACTCAGTATCACTACAAAGTTGGCGGCGATCCGATTCTGCAAACCGCACCGATTGGTTGGGGCGCTCACATTGCTCGTTTCGGGAAGTTTGTTCCCGGGTTTCCGGAACGTATTCCGCTGAACATCGCGTTCCTGCTCGCGCTGCTTTGCTGTTTGCTGGTCTATCTGTTTTTGTGGCGCACGAAGTGGGGCTACGAAATACGCGCGACTGGCAGCAATCCTTCAGCGGCTGAGTACGGCGGCATCTCGATTCGCAAACAGATCATTTTGGCGATGGCTGTTTCCGGCGCGCTCGCCGGCATGGTTGGCATCAACGAGGTGATGGGTTATCGCTATCGTTATTACGACGGTTTCTCCGATAACTACGGTTTCACGGGCATCGCGGTCGCGTTGCTCGGCCGTAATCATCCGGTCGGCGTGATCTTCGCGGCATTGCTGTTTGCGATGTTGCAGCATGGCGGGATCTACGTCGACGGTTTTTCCGAGCACGTGACTAAAGACATCGTGCAGGTGTTGCAGGGAATCATCATTCTTTTCGTCGCCGCTGAATCGTTCTTCAAGTGGTTAGTGGGCAGAGCCGGATCGGTGCAACGCTTGAGGGTTAACTGAATGAGAGACGTCTTCACACTTTCTTTAATCGCGTCGACGATCAGGCTCGCGACACCGCTCGTGCTCGCCGCGCTTGGCGGACTGTTTTCCGAACGATCGGGCGTCATCAATATCGCGCTCGAAGGAAAGATGCTCGCGGGCGCATTTACCGCCGCGGCTGTTACGTACGCGGCTGACACGAAATTTGGCTTGGGCAACGCGAGTCCGTGGGTCGGTTTGCTCGCCGGAATTATGGCCGGACTCTTCATCGCTGCGATCTACGCGGTGACTTGTATCAAGTTCAAGGCGG
Source organism: Pyrinomonadaceae bacterium (assembly GCA_035603895.1). Classification (GTDB taxonomy): domain Bacteria; phylum Acidobacteriota; class Blastocatellia; order Pyrinomonadales; family Pyrinomonadaceae; genus PSRF01. The sequence continues at coordinate 640 of DATNJO010000473.1, read as the reverse complement.
ACCAGGTTGTCAGCGGAGCGGCCATCAACATCCTGATGCTCGGCATACCGGGTTTTCTCAGCGGCGCGTTCTTTCTTTCTTCGGGCTCGACTCCGCAGATTCCCAAAGACCATTTGCTCCCGCAGTCGCCGCTGGTGATCGCAATCGCGATTCTCGTCCTTGTAGCTGTTATTTGGTATGTGCTTTATAAAACCCCGTTTGGATTGCGACTGCGATCTGTTGGTGAGAAACCCGAAGCCGCTGATGCTGCGGGTGTCAGTGTCAGCAACTTGAGATACTCCGGCGTGTTGCTCGCGGGTATTCTCGCGGGCGCAGGCGGCGCATACTTATCGATCGGACAGTCGTCACTGTTCACCAGAAACATGACGGCCGGGCGCGGCTTCATCGCGCTGGCGGCGTTGATCTTTGGCAAGTGGCGTCCGGTGCAGACGTTACTCGCGTGTTTGTTGTTTGGTTTCACTGAGGCGGTTTCGATTCAGATGCAGGGCGTGTTCAAGTTGCCATCGGGTGAAGATATTCCAGTGCAGTTTATTCAAATGGTGCCTTACGTCTTGACCATCGTGGTGCTGGCAGGTTTTATTGGATCGTCGCGTCCCCCGCGTGCTTTGGGTATACCTTACCAGAAAGAGAAGTAGCAGAT
>DATNJO010000472.1:0-4338 GCA_035603895.1 Pyrinomonadaceae bacterium | reverse complement strand
TGCGCAGATGAGCCTTCGCGGGGAGAAATATGACGAGGACAAACAACGCGTTGTTTTCCTGACCGCACTCGAAAATCGCCTCAAAACATTGCCCGGCGTGGAGCACGCAGCATTCGGCAGTTCGCAACCTGCTTATGGGTTTCAAAGTAGTAATTCATTTCTGGTTGAGGGAAGACCGGAACCTCCGCCCGAAAAGATGCCGGAGATATTTGTCGAACCGGTAAGCACCGACTATTTCGCGACGATCGGAGCTCATTTGCTACAAGGACGCACGTTCAACGAATCCGATGTGGCCGATCATCCGCTGGTCGTGATTATCAACGAATCAACCGCCAAGGCTTTTTGGCCCAATGAGAGTCCGATCGGAAAACGTGTCAGCGACGCTGGCAAAGACCGAACGTATGCTGAAGTTGTCGGCGTCGTTAACGACCTCGCATTTCCCGCTGACTTGGGAGAGCCGTATACACGCTTTCAATCGTTTGTTCCGGCGGCCCAGACAGCTCCGGCTTATCTCACGATAGTTCTGCGGACCTCTTCGAATGCGGAAGCGCTTGGTAATACTTTGCGCAACGCGGTCGCGGAACTCGATCCGAGTCTACCGGTTTACCGGATTCGCACGGCGCGGACAGCGGTCGATCAGGGACTGGGCAGTATTTCGTTATTGGGAAGCTTGTTGGGAGCGTTTGCCTTCGTTGGTGTAGTGCTGGCAGCGATTGGGATTTACGGCGTTGTATCGTACACGGTGGTCCAACGTACCGGCGAGCTCGGAATTCGCATGGCGCTCGGAGCGCAGACTCGCGATGTGCTCTGGTTGGTGTTGGGCAAAGGCGCCGTGCTGGTCCTGATGGGTGCGGTGTTGGGTGGCGCCAGTGCCTACGGCGTATCGAGAATATTGGAATCTCTCATTCCATCACTCCCCACGCGCAGTCCGCTGGTGCTTGTGTTGACGGCTCTGGTCCTGATTGTCGTGGCGCTGCTGGCTTGTTACATTCCCGCGCGCCGCGCAACGCGAGTCGATCCGCTCGTCGCGTTACGATCTGAATAGCCACAAAGAGGCTAAGTCAATACTGCACCAACCAAAACCCGCAGCACCCCGGCTCCGAGGATGACCCAGAAGGCATTCGGACGATAGCGGATCAAAACGTACATCGCCAAAATCATAATCGACAGCCCCACCCACGTGTGAATTCCCGCACGCCCGACACTCAACGCCGACGCGACCAACAATCCAACGACCGCCGGCGCGACGCCGCGCAAAAATGCCTGGACCTGTTCGTTGTTGCGAAATCTGCGCAGCGAAGAGGCGGCGGCAATCGTCATCAGAAAAGCGGGCAGGAAAATACTCACCGTGGCCACTAAAGCTCCCAACGTTCCCGCGACGCGGTAGCCGACGAACGTAGCAGTAATCAGCACTGGTCCAGGCGTGATTTGTCCGAGCGCGAAAGCGTCCGCGAACTCCTGATGTGTTAACCAATGGTTCGTGTTTACTACTTCCGACTCAATCAACGGCACCATCACCAGTCCGCCGCCGAATGTAACACTGCCGATTCGCAGGAAGATCGCCGAAAGCGTAATCAGTAAACTCAACTTCGCAACCAGAGGCATAGCGACGGCCAGCAGACCCACGGATCTGAAGGTGAGGTGTTTTTCGCGTTCTTCTTTCTGTCTTCGCAGTCGTCTTTGTTTCGCCAGCCGCGTGCGAATACGTGTGCGCCGCCGGTCGATCAGCGAGCGAAAGTTGCGCCATTGCCGCAACTGCTTTTCGGCGAAGGAGTCGATATAGATTCCAAACAAGCCCGCGGCGAATACAACTTCGAGCACCGTCGCGTCGAGCACTGCGACGGCCAAAAACGAAAGCACTGCAAGTAACCACTGCCAGTTACGAGTCAGTATGTTTTTCCCCATGCGCCAGGATGTCACGAGGATTAACGCTACGACCGCACCATTCAAGCCGTGAAAGAATTGCTCTGAACCGGCGAAGTTATGTACGTGCTTGTAGAGTATTGCCAGCGCGATCATGATCAGCATCGAAGGCAGAATGAAGCCGCTCATGGCCGCTGCTGCGCCGCGCCATCCGCGCAAGCGTACGCCGATGTAAGTCACGGAATTACCCGCGCTGGTGCCAGGCAAACTCTGCGCAAGGGCCACCGCTTCGGCAAATTCGGAATCGGTTAACCATTGACGCTTGCGGACAGTGAGAGTGCGTATCTGCGCCAGGACAGCGATGCCGCCGCCAAACCCAACAAGACCGATTTTGAGAAACGATAGGAAGAGGCCGGCGAGAGTCGCGGTGCGCGAGATCCGTTCGATTTTCCTTCTGGCAAAGCGTGCGCGCCGTCGCATCTCGTGCGCGCGTACTTGAACCCTGCTTGGTCTAACCGTCGAGTGAATCACTGATCTGTTTGGAGTATAGCGCAATCAAGAACTCGGCAGTGAACCGCAAGTTAAATGTTATAGTCCGGCCATGAATAAGCAAACGTGCAATTTGTTCGCCATCTTTGTTTTTCTGGTTGTGAGTTCGCCGGTGGTCTATTCGCAGACTGCCTCGATACCGCGCAATGGTTCACTCGTCGAGGAGTTTTCGTTTGTGCTCAAAGATTTCAAAATCGATCATCAGGGTGAAAACAACAACCTGAATATCTCGATCTCGTATCGTTACGTTGCGAACATCACGAAGTCTGAATATCCCGACTTTCGCTGGCTAGCTAAAGACGTCGAAACGCTTCTGACCAATTATCCAAATGAAGACGACTATTGGGAGATCGTAAACAAGGAAGTGACCGCACTGTTGTTGAAGAAGTACCCCGCGTTGATCAGCGTGACCTGTGAACTGAAAGTAGATCCTTCGCGCAACGTTCCTTACAGCCGCGTGAGCCGCGTTATTCGCGAGCGCCCGACTCGGAAACGTACCTGAGTCAGACATGATTGCAGAATTAACAAGATGGCTGATAACGGCACCTTGTTAATTTTGTTAATCCTGTCTAACTGTCCTCGCCATCCCTTCAGCAAATACGCATACTTCCAAGCAAACATCGGTAAGACCCTGCCCCCCGTTGGCGCTATTCTCCCCAGCGTCGCTTCTATCAGGAGGTGCTTATGAGTTCTGCAAAAGAAAAGGGCGGGGATGACATCATGCTGGCGGTACCGCGACCGCCATTTCCGCCATACACTCGTGAAACCGCGATTCAGAAAGTAAGGCTTGCTGAAGACGGCTGGAACACGCGCGACCCGCAGAAAGTGGCGCTTGCTTATTCGCCGGATTCAATCTGGAGAAACCGTGCTGAGTTTCCGAAAGGACGCGCGGAGATCATCGCTTTCCTGACACGCAAGTGGGCCAAGGAACTGGATTATCGACTCATTAAGGAGTTGTGGGCTTTCGATGGAAATCGTATCGCCGTGCGCTTTGCGTACGAATGGCACGACGACGCGAATAATTGGTATCGATCTTATGGAAACGAGAACTGGGAATTCGAGGACAACGGTTTGATGAAACATCGTCACGCCAGCATCAACGACTGCCCGATCAAGGAATCCGATCGGAAATATTTCTGGCCGCTCGGTCGCCGTCCTGACGATCACCCGAGCCTGAGCGATCTGGGGTTTTAACGCCGTGAAAGACCTTCTACACACTGTTTCGGTCGACGGCGTCATCCAGCAAAGTTCGGATGGCGAATTGTTAGTCGAGGTGATCAATCGCGCGGGCGTGCAACTGCCGCAAGTGTGTTATCACCCGCAACTCGGTCCAATTCAGACGTGCGACACGTGCATGGTTGAGATCGACGGCGAGTTGGTGCGCGCTTGTGGGACCAAAGTCACGCCGGGAATGAACGTCACGACAAACTCAACGCTTGCAAAAGAAGCGCAACGCGATGCTTTCGATCGCATTCTGAGCAATCACCTGCTGTATTGCACAGTTTGCGATAACAGCAATGGGAACTGCACGGTTCACAACACGACGAAGTTGTTGGGGATCGAGCATCAGCATATCCCTTTCCACGAGAAACCTTATGCGGTAGACAACACCAATCCCTTCTATCGCTACGATCCGAATCAATGCATCTTGTGTGGCCGTTGCGTCGAGGCGTGCCAGAATCTCGAGGTCAACGAAACGCTTTCCATCAACTGGGAAGATCCACATCCGCGCGTGCTGTGGGATGGCGGCTCGACCATCGGTGAGTCGAGCTGTGTGTCGTGCGGGCATTGTGTGACCGTTTGCCCGTGCAACGCGTTGATGGAGACTTCGATGCTGGGCCATGCGGGCTTTTTCACTGGTCTGCCGAAACCGGCCCTGGACGGCATGATCGAGCTGGTGAAGGGAATCGAGCCCGAAACCGGTTT
>DATNJO010000471.1:0-2167 GCA_035603895.1 Pyrinomonadaceae bacterium | reverse complement strand
TGCCGCGAGAAGGGTTTCGACATCCCGTCCTTCTGTTATTACGCAGACCTTGCCTTGCAGGCGTCGTGTCGCATGTGCCTCGTGCGCATCGAGAAGATGCCGAAGCTGCAAACGTCCTGCACGATCACCGTCACGGACGGCATGATCGTCACCACGCAAAGCGAAGAGATCGAAAAGGCGCAACGCGGGATGAACGAGTTTCTACTCGCGAATCACCCGCTCGATTGTCCCGTGTGCGATCGCGGTGGCGAATGTGAGTTGCAGGAGATGTCGTTTGACTGGGGCGGACTCGAAGAACGCTTCACCGAACAGAAGAACTACTACGCCGAGCGCTACCTCTCACCGATGGTCGCGAACGATCCGCAGCGTTGCATTTTGTGCAAACGCTGCACGCGCGTTTGTGATGAGTGGATGGGCGAAGAAGCGATCGAAGCCGGCGGACGCGGCGCGCACACAGTAATCGGCACGTACATGGGTTGGCTCGATTGTTCGCAGTGTGGCAATTGCATTGAAGTTTGCCCGACCGGCACGTTGCTCGACGCGACTTACCGTCACCAGACACGTCCGTGGGAACTCGCGCAAACGATCTCGACGTGCAATTTCTGTTCGGACGGTTGCCAGATGTCGGTTGGTTCGCGCGGTGGTGAAGTGCGGCGCGTGGTCGCGCGCGATCGTTATGTAAACGGAATTAATGGCGAGTTTCTGTGTGTGAAGGGACGGTTCGGACATCCGTTCATCAATCACGAAGATCGCATTCGCACGCCGATGATCCGCTACAAAAAGGGCGGCAAGTTGATTCCCGCAACGTGGGACGAAGCGATCAAGCACGTTGCGACGCGTCTTGATGAGATCGCGGAGAAAAATGGTCGCGACTCGATCGGCGTCGTCGGCAGTCCGCGTCTGACGAATGAATCGCTTTACGTGTTGCGCCGGTTTGCGACTGAATTAGTGGGCACCAACAACTACACGACCACCGATCTGCACAGTTTGCAGTCGTTCTTTGAGAACCTCGGCGCGCCACTCGCGACGCATCGCGACATTCGTTATGCGAAAACGATCGTGTTGATTGGCGGCGATCCGAGCGAATTGCAGCCGTTGACCGGCAAGCAGATTCGACAGGCCGTGAGAAATGGCGGCGCGCAACTCGTGCTCGTCAATTCAGTGCCGATCAGATTGCGCGAACAGGCGGCGATGTTCCTGCACGTTAATCCCGGAACGGAAGAAGCCGCGCTCCTGGGACTCGCAGATTCGGCGAACGACTCGCTCGCCGCGGAAAAGGCTGGCGTTGAAGCGAAGGAGATCGCAGCGGCGCGCGATCTGATCAATGCGACGAACGGCGATGTAGTGGTGATGTTCGACTCATCGCTTAGTGCTGAAGCTCAGGCTGTTCTGGCGCAACTCTCGACGGTGTTTGGTGGTGAGAATCGCCGCGTGCTGCTGCATCCACTACCGCGCTTTAATAACAGCTTCGGCGCGCACGACATGGGAATGATGGACCGCGGGCTGTCGGCGTACGACCTGCTCGATCGCGCGGGCGACACGATTCGCGCGCTGTACGTTGCCGGAAGTTTTCTGCCCGAACAGCTCGAACAGAGATCTGACGCATTGGCAAAGCTGGATTTTTTGGTCGTGCAGGAATTGTTTGAGAACGCAACGACTGCCGCCGCGGATGTTGTTTTTCCGGCTGCGTCGTACGCCGAAGTTGACGGCACGTTTACGAACAACAGCGGTCAGGTCCAACGCGTGCGGCAGTCGATTCCGCCACTGCACCAGTCGAAGGCTGACTGGATGATCGTCGATCAACTCGCGAAAGAGTTGGGTCTGGACTTTGGTTATCAACTTTCAGCCAGCGCGGTGTTTCGCGACATCGCAAAGAACGTCGCCGCGTACTCGGGTATGACTTATCCGTTGTTGAAAGACAAGTCGAATCCGGTGCAGGCGAAATACAACATTGAATCAGCCGGCTCGTTGAATACCGGCGCGCTGCGCGACCGCGTGCAGGAGATCGCACCGACCGGTGAAAAGATTAACGTCACCCCCGACGTCGGTACCGAGTTGTTCAGGCTCGGAATGCTAACGGAGAAGGTGCCGCAGTTTGAGCTCCTCGCATCCGGCAATCCGCGCCCCGAAACCACAGCGGCCTCGCCGCTGTACCAGATAACTATTG
>DATNJO010000470.1:0-4642 GCA_035603895.1 Pyrinomonadaceae bacterium | reverse complement strand
GCGCTGCTCGGTGGACTGCGATCGAGCGCGCAGATGGTTTCTTACGAAGTCGCGATGGGGCTCTCGCTGATCGGCGCGTTGATGTTTGCGCGCACGTTGTCGCTTTCCGGCATCATCGCTGCGCAAGGTTCAGATTCGATTTGGTTCGTCCTGTATCAACCGGCTGGATTTCTGCTGTTCCTGATTAGCGGTATCGCTGAGAATAATCGCGCGCCGTTCGATCTGCCAGAAGCCGAGTCGGAACTCGTCGCCGGTTTTCACACTGAATACTCCGGCATGCGCTGGTCGCTCTTCTTTATGGCTGAGTATGCGGCGATGGTCGTCGTTTCCGCGGTCGCGGCGACGGTGTATCTCGGCGGCTGGTACTTTCCGTTTGTTTACCGGCTGGAGATGGCCGGATATCACAACCTGTACGTGATCGTCAGCCTGCTGGTGTTTTTGGTTAAGGTTTCAATTATTCTTTATATCTATTTCTGGTTGCGTTGGACCCTGCCGCGTTTTCGTTACGACCAGTTGATGGACATTGGTTGGAAGTGGCTGATTCCTTCGGCACTGATCAACATCGCGCTGTCGGCAATCGCGATCTTCGCGGTACAGGCGCTGAACGGCCGGCGGGGAATGAAGACTATCGAGAATCTCAGTCTCGGTCTGAATCTGACGACGCAAGGCAAGGTGATCGTGATCGTGTTCGGCGTGGCTGGTTTGTTCATTACCGCCGCACTGATGTCGCGAATCAACTGGCGCTCGCGCGACTTCAACATGAAGACGCAGCGGCGAAATATTCGTCTCGTGAATTTGCCGAAAGGTAAGCCGGCAGTGTCGTAATTGTCGATTTTCGATTGCCAATTGCCGATTGATCGCTTGCGGTGTTTTCGCGCTAAGTCGTTAAATCGACAATCGAAAATCGGCAATAGATAAGAGGTTCCAAATGCCTATAGTTAAGACTCCAAAACCGACGTGGTCGCAGAAGCTGAAGCGGTTCTTCATGATCGATCTGATCAAAGGACTCGGACTCACGTTCAAATACAACCTCGGCGCAATCACCGACAAAGACGCGGTCGCGGGCAAGGGAATCTATACCGAGCAGTATCCGAAAGTGCGTCCGGATGTGGCGCCGCGTTTTCACGGCGCGCCGCGTTTGAACATGGACCCGGAAACACACGACACGCTCTGTATCGCCTGCAACCTCTGCGCGATTGCGTGTCCGGAAGACTGCATCGACGTGATCGCGATGGACGTCGAGATCATCGTGGCAGGCAAACCGCGGCGTAAGAAAGTGCTCGACGAGTTTATCTTCGACACTTCGCGTTGCATGTTCTGTGCGCTTTGCCAGGAAGCCTGCCCGACGTCGTGCCTGGAGCTGACGCAGGATTTCGAACTCGCGACCTACTCACGCGCCGGCTTTGTCTGGAACCGCGAGATGTTGGAACAAGGTCGGGAAACCGTGAAGTACACAAGCTAGGCATTGCCGATTTTCGATTGCCAATTGCCGATTTAGTGTTGGCTAAGCATTCATTGGAGACCTCACGTCATGGATGCGGAAGAATTGAAACAGCGAACAAAGCGGTTCGCATTGCGGATTTTGAAGTTAGTTGCGGCCTTACCTAATAACATTCAGGGCCGGACGCTAGGGGATCAGCTAGTCAGGGCGGGAACGTCAGTCGGTTCGAATTACCGCGCGGCCTGTCGAGGAAGGTCGAAGGCCGAATTCATCGCCAAGCTGGGAATCGTAGAAGAAGAGGCTGATGTGCTTTCTGGTTGGAATTGATTATCGAGGGGGCACTCTTAAATGCCAAGCTAGTTCAACCTTTGCTTGACGAGGCAAATGAGTTGACTCGAATCATCGCGAGCTCTCGTGTAACTGCAAAAATGAAAGTTGCAACTAAACAGGCGCCGAGATTAAATCGGCAATCGGCAATCGAAAATCGGCAATGACTCTCTCTGGCTACGAAGCGCTCTTCTTCTGGATCTTCGCGCTCGCTGCGATCTTTGCGGCGCTGCTGACGGTGATGGCGCGCAATGCCGTGCATAGTGCGCTGTTTCTGATCTCGTCGCTCGTTTCCGTCGCAGCGTTGTTTGTGCTCGCGGGTGCGGAGTTTATCGCGGGCGTGCAGATCCTGGTGTACGTCGGCGGCGTGATGGTGTTGTTTCTGTTTGTGATCATGCTCGTAAACGTAAGCGCCGAAGAGAAAGGCAGCGAGCAGATCTTCAACAAACAGCGGCAAGTCACGGCGAGCTTGATCTTCTGTTTCCTGCTGGTTGCCGGTGTGCTCTACGCGGTGAATGAAGGTTATCGCGGCTTGAAGAGCCATCGTCCGCTACCGGAAGCAGCCGTTGGCCCGCCGGCGGAGCAAAGTGGTCCGCGGACAGCGACCGGAACCAGTGTCATGACGAAAGACACGGAGCGCGTTGGCAGCAGTCTTTATCGTTACGCTTCGTTGCCTTTCGAAATTGCGAGCGTGCTGTTGCTGGTCGCCATCATCGGCTCTGTGATGCTGGCGCGAACGTTGAAGCAGGAAGCTTCTGCTGATGACGTTGACCCGGACGTCTTGCAAGAAGAGATCGCGCGAGATCCCGAACTCGCGAAGTTTGAACAACAGTCTGAATGAACATGCTCAACTCTTTCATTCCTGCGCTGGCTTTTTTGTTTCAGGAAGCTGACGGTAGCCGTTTGGCGCAGATGAGACACGCGGCGACGAACCCCGATCTGTCGAAGTTTCTCGTGATCGGCGCGCTGCTCTTCATCATTGGCGTGGCGGGAGTCCTAACGCGGCGCAACATCATCGTCATCTTCATGTCGATCGAGTTGATTCTCAACGCCGCGAATCTCAACTTCGTCGCGTTCTCACGCTACTTGCAGGAAACAGGCAACATGAACGCAGTCGCTGGCCAGATCTTCACGGTGTTTGTGATCGTCGTGGCCGCGGCTGAAGCAGCCATCGGACTGGGAATCGTGATCGCGCTTTATCGCAACAAGGAAACCATCTGGGTAGACGAGATCGATCTGCTGAAGTGGTAAGGATAAGTCCTATAGGACTTATAGGACCTATATTTAATGTACAAATACATCTGGCTAGTTCCCCTGCTACCACTGCTCGGCGCCGCCATCAACGGCCTCTTCGGTCGTAAGTTTCGTTTTTCGGAGAGGTTGATCGGCGGCATCGCGGTTGGCTCCGTTGCGCTGGCTTTCCTCATCAGCGTTGCGGCCGTCGTGTCGTACGGATTTGGAAGTCATGCGCATTGGCCCACGCCTTACTTAACCAGCCAGGATGGTTTTAGTTTTGATTGGATTCCGGGCGGCGCGGTCCAGATTAATCACGGCCTACAATCCGGTTTCGCTTTGCTCAACGTCGAGTGGAGCTATCAATTAGATCCATTGTCCGCGATCTTCATGCTGATTGTGACCGGCGTTGGCTTGTGCATCTTCATCTTCGCGACTGGTTACATGCACGGCGAGGCGGGCTTCTATCGCTTCTTCGCTTACATGGGCCTCTTCATGTTCGCGATGCTCGTGCTCGTGATGGGCTCAAACTTCCTGATGATGTTTGTCGGTTGGGAAGGCGTCGGTCTCTGTTCGTATCTTTTGATTGGCTATTATTTCGATCGTCAGGAAGCCGCAAACGCCTCACGCAAAGCGTTCATCACGAACCGCGTCGGCGACTTCGGCTTCGCCCTTGCGATCTTCGGCATCATCGCCACGTTTGGCAGCGCGGGATACACGCAAGTCTTCGAACAGGCCAAGGGATACCCGATCGAGACGCTCGGCCATTGGGGCCTGCTTTCGTGGATTGCGTTGGGACTGTTTGTCGGCGCGTGTGGTAAGTCCGCGCAGCTTCCGTTGCACGTTTGGTTACCGGACGCGATGGCTGGTCCAACGCCTGTTTCGGCGCTGATTCACGCCGCGACGATGGTCACCGCCGGACTCTACATGGTGACGCGCACGAATGTCATCTTCCAGCACTCGCAAACGATGCTGCTGGTCGTGGCGCTCGTCGGCGCGGCAACCGCGATCTTTGCGGCGACGATCGGCATCACGCAAAACGACATCAAGAAAGTTCTTGCCTACTCGACCGTCTCGCAGCTCGGCTTCATGTTCATGGCCTGTGGCGTGGGCGCGTTTGTAATCGCCATCTTTCACGTGATGACGCACGCGTTCTTCAAAGCGCTGATGTTTCTTGGCGCCGGCAGCGTGATTCACGGCATGCATCACGAACAGGACATGCGCCGCATGGGCGGTTTGAAGAAGTACATGCCGTATACGTACTGGACCTTCTTCGCAGGCTGGCTTGCGATCTGCGGGGTTATTCCGTTCAGCGGTTTCTGGTCCAAAGACGAGATCCTTTGGAACGCTGCTTCGACTACGCAAATCCCGCTCGGTTGGCTGATCTGGTTGATCGGAACGATCGCCGCGGTCTGCACGGCGTTTTACATGACGCGTCTGATGGCGATGACCTTCTGGGGCAAAGAAAGGTTCCTCGAAGGACACGCGGGCGGCGAAGCAGACGAGGCGCATGCTTCCGCTTACGACAAAGGACTCGCAGCGCACGATGCGGTTCTTCCTTCAGCGGGCGATCGTCTGCGTCACGAACCCGGCGAACACGTTGGACCAATTTACGAAGATGTCGAGGAGCACGTGGCCACG
>DATNJO010000469.1:0-2855 GCA_035603895.1 Pyrinomonadaceae bacterium | reverse complement strand
AGATCCCCAGCAATACTTTGCGCGTAGCTTAGCTTCTTTCAATAAGGGTGATCTTGACCGAGCGCCGGCTGATATCAATAAGGCGATCGAAATTTCTCCGGCTTTCGCACAAGCTTACGCGGTTCGCGCCGGGATTTACCACGTTAAGAACCAGCATGACAATGCGATAGCCGACAGTAGTAAAGCGATCGAACTAAAGCTTAACAATGAAGCGCCCTACCTCATTCGGGGTGCTTCAAATAACATGAAAGGGAACTTCGATCAAGCTCTGGTTGATTTCAACAAGGCCCTCCAGATTAATCCGCAATCGGGACCAGCCTATTCTGGGCGCGGCGTTTCATACAAGGGAAAGGGTGAATACGACAAAGCAATTGTTGACTACACCAGAGGGATTGCGCTGGTCCCTAATGACATGCAGACTTACTACAATCGTGGCGATTCCTACTTTCAAAAGAAGGACTATGACCGTGCGCTAGCGGACTTCACCAAAACGATTGAACTGAACCCAAATCTGGCCGTTGCCTACCAGTATAGAGCTCTTGTTTATGATAAGAAGGGTGACATACCCCGAGCGGAGGCGGATAGAAAGAAATATCGAGAGTTATATGACATCAAGTGAACCGCTTCGAAGTTAACGAGGTTTTGATGGATCCTTATAGTCAACTGGTAAGAGAGAAGCCCCACGCTTCGAACGAGTGATGAAAACCTCCATCCGAGGCCGAGCCGCATGAGCAAGAGTCTATCGACAAGAAGCAAACGATCTTCAATCCTTACTTCGACCAGCCGCGTAATGTTCAGAGTTTTGCTGCTTGGCATGTTGGCGTCGTTTCCGCTCGCTATCACGCGTACTCAAGACCAATCGCGCATACTGGGCCATAGTTCGCAACCAGATGCAGAAAAGCGCCTCGCATTGATTATCGGAAACGGGGCATACGCAAACGCGGCCTCTTTGAGAAATCCGCCTAATGACGCGCGCGATATGGCCAAGAATTTAACTGAATTGGGATTCGTAGTGGAAACGGGAATTGATCTCAATCAAAAGCAAATGAAGGCGATGATTCGCCAGTTCGGGCAGAGGCTAAAGGGAAAGCAGGGTGTCTTTTATTACGCAGGTCATGGTGTCCAATCAAAAGGACGCAATTATTTGATTCCCGTGGATGCGCTAATTGAGAGTGAGGCCGATGTGGAAGATGCAGGCGTGGATATCCAGTTGATGTTGAATTATATGGATGACGCGCAGAATGGCTTGAACATCGTCATCTTGGATGCCTGCAGGAATAACCCTTTTGCCCGCTCGATTCGATCGTCGGAAAATGGCTTGGCGCAGGTTGATGCGCCGACCGGGACTCTGATCGCGTATGCGACTGCGCCGGGCAGAGTAGCATCGGACGGAACTGGAAAGAACGGGCTGTACACAGGAGAGTTGTTAAAACAGATGCGAACTCCGGGTGTAAGCGTGACGGAGATGTTCATGCGCGTGCGTGCAGAGGTCGTCAAGCAGACGGCCGGGAAGCAAGTTCCCTGGGAAGCATCGTCGTTGATCGGGACATTTTTCTTTAATGCGACGACCAACATCCCAACCGACCCGAAAGGCAAACCGAGTGTGATGCCCGCGGATGCAGAGCTAATTGAGAAAGAGTATTGGGAAAGTATTAAGAACAGCAAGGAAAAATTGGATTATCAGGAATATTTGAACGAATTTCCGCAAGGACGATATGCGCAATTGGCACGTTTAAGATTGCGCCAGTGGGAGACCGCCAAAAATCTGGGAAACAACGCCAGTGGTATTGGTGCTCCGACGAATGAGAATAAAGTGAGTGGGCCGGCCGCGGACGCGCTGAAAGCAGCGCCGAGGGCAGGAGAAGTTGTGCGAAATCAGTTAGGCATTGAGATGATTTATGTACCGGCTGGCGAATTCATGATGGGATTAGAGAATGGCGATACTAGTGAAAAGCCGGTGCGTAGAGTAACGATTGATAAAGGCTTCTTCATGGGCCGATACGAAGTGACACAGGCGCAATGGCAACAAGTAATGGGCAAAAACCCTTCACCGGACAAACGGTGCGCTCAATGTCCTGCTAACAATATGCCGTGGAATGACGCGCAGCAGTTTATTAGAAAACTGAATGCGCTTAACGATGGTTATACATACAGACTGCCAAGCGAAGCAGAGTGGGAATACTCGTGTCGTGCAGGCACGACGGGAGATTTTGCGGGCGATCTAGATTCGCTTGGGTGGTACGATAAAAACACAATAGATACTAGTAATGGTTTACGTTATAACCTTCAAAAAGTTGGGCTGAAGCAGCCCAACGAATTCGGATTATTTGACATGCATGGGAATGTTGCGGAGTGGTGCGAGGACGTGTGGCATGAAGATTATCTAGGAGCACCGAGTGACGGGTCAGCATGGACGAGTGGAGGAAAAACAGCGTCTCGAGTAGTCCGTGGCGGGTCGTTCAACAATCCCTCTTACGCTCTGCGTTCTGGATGGCGCAGCTATTCAGCTGCTGATCGTGGTTTTTATACGTTCGGTATACGTATTGTTGCGGTCCCGCGTGCTTTAGACTCAAAGTCATCTAGCACATCCACACCACAACCCATTGTTACCGACCAATCGGCCAACGTTCCTGTCTTGAATCTTAAGGGGACTAAGTGGAACGTCATAACCAAGGATGAAAATGGTAAAGAAGAATTTTTTGAAGCCGAGTTCGTTTCTAATGGGGTCCTTAAAATCGACAGCCGATTGCTGGATGGCAAAGGTAAAGACCGATGGACTTGGCAGCAGGAAGGAGCTCTTGTCTTTTTATACCCCAAGAAACGCGATAGGAACGTTATTTACGAGGGAACTATTA
>DATNJO010000468.1:0-17964 GCA_035603895.1 Pyrinomonadaceae bacterium | reverse complement strand
GAATTCGGTGTAGGCAGGGTTCTGGAACAGCTTCTGGACGAACGGATAATGGTCGATCCCGAGGCGGCGCGCATAGTCGCCCATCGATCCGGCCTCGAGGTAGCGCGTGTAATCGTCGCCGGTGCCCAGCGCGAGCCCGCTTCCCTCGGCCTTGCCGGTGCTTTGCGAGACGCCAAAGTCGAGGCTTCCGGTGCGGAAAGCGCCGTTGTGGAACCAGTCGTCGCCCATCCAGCCGTCGACCATCGGACTTTGCGGTACCGCCGCCTTGAGCGCGGGATGCGGGTTGATCTCCGAGGCGAGCGTCAGGAAGCCGAGGTAGGAAGAGCCGATCGTGCCGACCTTGCCGTTCGTCTCAGGCAGGTTCTTCACCAGCCATTCGATCGTGTCGTAGGCGTCGGTGCTTTCGTCGATCGCTTTCGCATCTTTCGACTCGCGCGGTTGCCGCAACATGACGAACTGGCCTTCGGATTTGAAGCGCCCGCGAATGTCCTGCACGACGATGATGAAACCCTCGGCAGTCAGCTCAGTCTGCGAGCTCGCGAGCCGCGCCGAATCAAGACGGCCCGTGCCGTATGGTGTTCTGAGCAGCAGAAAGGGAAGCGGTTCGTTACGAACCCTCGGCGAATAGACTTGCGTGTAAAGCTTTACGCCATCGCGCATCGGAATCATTGCTTCCGTAGCGTCAAAGACCGGATCGGATTCCTGCGCGTGGACCACGACTGTAGGCACCAGAACTATGGCCCACACTACAATCAGCCTCAGAACTCGAGTCATCTTTTCCTCCATCATTTCTTCCCAGTGTCTCTGTGCCTCGGTTGGATCTAACCACAGAGACACAGAGGCACGGAGTTCATTTTGAACTTGAGACACGATTGATCGGGGCTGGTCGTGGCACTCGCTTCACCGGGTTCTGTTCCAATAATTTCATTGCTTCCTGCACCGCGCGCTCGAGCTGCGGATCGCGTCCTTTCAATACTTCCGCCGGTGTATACTCGACTTCAATATCCGGCGCGACGCCTTCGTTCTCAACCGCCCAGCGGCCGGACAAATCGTAGAATGCGAGTGTCGGCGCGGTGATGCCACCACCGTCGATTGTCGACGGAATGCCCAGTGTGCCGACGAGCGCACCCCACGTTCGCGTTCCGACCAATGGACCAATCTTGCGCAAACGGAAGTAGTAGGGAAGTGCATCACCACCCGATCCGGCAGACTCGTTGATGATCATCACCTT
This sequence comes from Pyrinomonadaceae bacterium, assembly GCA_035603895.1. Taxonomy (GTDB): domain Bacteria; phylum Acidobacteriota; class Blastocatellia; order Pyrinomonadales; family Pyrinomonadaceae; genus PSRF01. Next base: position 16,733 of record DATNJO010000468.1, on the reverse strand, counting down.
TGGACCATAGATACCCGCGATCGGCGACGTCGTCGGCTCGCCGTCACGTTGCGCGAAGTAACCGATCAGCTTGCGGTCCAACTCATTGACGATGTAGTCGGCGACTTGTCCGCCCTGGTTGTAGCGCTCGTCGATGATCGCGCCTTCTTTGTCCTGCTGGGAATAGTAGTAACGAGTGAACGCCGTGTAGCCGGGACCGGTCGTGTTCGGCAGCCACACGTAAGCAAGACGCCCGTTGGAAAGCTTGTCGACGAGCCGGCGGTTGTCTTCGATCCAGGCGCGTGTGCGTAGTCCGTCATCACTCGGGATAGGGATCACGGTCACGATCTTTGAACCTTCAGCCGACGGCGTTTTGCTAACGCGAATCAACGTCTGACGGCCAGCGGTACCTTCGAACAGACTGTAGATATTCGCCGGCGGCGTGAGCGATCGTCCGTTCACCTCCAACAGGTAATCGCCTTCAGCGACCTGAATTCCCGGCGCGCTGAGTGGCGCGCGCAGATCAGGGTTCCAGTTCTCGCCGGTATAGATCTTCTTGATCCGGTAACGGCCATTTTCGATTGCGAAATCCGCGCCCAGCAATCCGACGGAAACCGGGTCTTCGCTCGGAACGTCGCCAGGCGCTGTTATGTACGAGTGGCCCACGGTGAGTTCACCGCCGACAGTCGCGATCAAGTAACCGAGATCGGCGCGATGACGAACAAACGGCAGCAGCGGGCGATACTTCTCATAGATTGCGTTCCAATCTGCGCCGTGAAATTGCGGATCGTAAAAGTGTTCGCGTTGCACGCGCCACGTCTCGCGATAAATCTGCTCCCACTCTGCACGCGGATCTACACGCGTTTCGAGTTGGGCCACGTTGATTGGTCCATCGCCAACCTTCGCGGGACGTTCGGTAGCAACGACACCCCAGGAGGCGCCGCCGCCCGCGGCCATCTGGTAAAGCAGCTTCTTCTTATCTGCTGAAACCGAGTACGAACGGACGCCTTCGAGAAACGGCGCCGCCGCGCGTGCCCGCAGCTCGTAACGTTGTAAGCGAAAGCCGGTGGCGCCACTTGGGATGATCGGTTCCGTGTAATAAAAACTGCCCGCCGCTCCTGCCGCGAGATTGCTGTAATCACCAACCGGAACGTTCACCGCGAGTATTCGCTGGCCGATGCCGTTCGGATCGATACGCACGGTGACTGCTCGCGGTGCTGGAGGAGCGGGTTGAGCTGGTGGCGTCTGCGCAGGTGGTGGCGCTGGCGGCTCGTCGCCGGTTTCGGGCAAGAGCGGTGATGGTTCGTTCGCATTGAGAACCACGAGATAGATCGCACGGCGCACTGGCCGATCGATCGAACTCATCTCCAGCCAACCAGTGCTTGGTCCATAATTCGTGCTCGCCATGAAGTAGAGATACTTCCCGTTCACGTCGAAAGCAGGCGAGATCGAATCGGCGAGTCCATCGGTAACCTGGTATGACTTCTTTTCCGCGAGCGAGTAAACGAAGATCGCGCGCAGGTGACTGGGAAGGTTTTTGGAGTATGCGATCCACTTCGAATCGGGCGCCCATGTGGCGTCGAACGAACGAATCGGATCGGGATAGTTGTCGTTGTCGACCTTCGCGGCCTTGCCGGTTGCGAGTTCGACAAGCCAAAGGTTGTCGTGATTGTCCTGAAGCAACAATTGCGAGCCGTCCGGCGACCACGCCGGCGCTGAGTAGAAGGCTGTTGACGGTAACGGGATCGATTTCGCAGGCACCATGCCGAGCGGATCGCCGATCATCAATTGATACTCGCCGCTGGCGTCGGAAAGCCAGGCGAGTTGTGAACCGTCGGGCGACCATGCGGGACTGCGATCGTGTGCGCCTGAAGATTGCGTCAGGTTTCGATAATCGCCTTTTTCAGTTGGCACCGTGAAGATCTCGCCGCGCGCTTCGAACACCGCGCGGACGCCTGTAGGCGAGAGCGACGAGTTGCGGATCATGCTGACGACTTTTTTGAACTGTGGACGCGCCCACGGAAAGTCGCCCGCAACGTCAATGTCGAGACGGCGAGCTTTGCCGCTAGTTGCATCAACGATGTGAATGTAACCCGCCTGCTCGTAGACGATGGCGTCCGCGCCTGCTGAAGCGGTCATGATGTCGAAGTCGTCGTGACGCGTAAGCTGCGTCACCTGTTTGCTGCCCATGTTGTAGGCGAACAGGTTCGTCGTGTGGTTGCGATCGGAAAGAAAGTAGACCGTGTTGCCGATCCACATCGGTAGCGAGTCGTTGCTGTTGGTCCACGGCAACCTCTCGACCGAGTTGTCAGCAAGATTAAACAATCTGACCGGACGCGTCCGGCCGCCGCGGTAGTGGCGCCACTGGCTGAGTTCGTACCACGGTGGAACGAAGGCGGTTGTGATCTCTTCGTAAGCGAGCTTCTTGCCGTCAGGCGAGTAGGCGATGCTGAAGGCGCGCGGCATCGGCAACGGCGTGGGTAGACCACCGTCGATCGAGATGGTCCATAAACGCCAATAAGCCTGTTGCGGTGCGCTCGTTCGTGTAGAAGCGAAGACTACGCCGCGTCCGTCGGGCGTCCAGCCGCGTACGCGATCGAGGCTCGGGTGAAACGTCAAACGCTTCGGATCGCCGCCTGCAGTCGGCACCACGTAGACGTCAGTGTTGCCCGCGACTGTCGACGTGTAAGCGATCTGCGAACCGTCCGGCGAGAAATACGGATCGAGTTCGACGCCTTGTGTTGACGTCACACGCCGCGCCTGTCCGCCGTTGCGCGAAACGACCCACAAATCACCGCCGTATTCAAACGCGATCGAGTCGCGGCTGACTGTTGGGTGCCGCAACAGGCGCGTGCCCTGGCCTGAAACCGGCACCAGGAGACAGACAAACACTGCGAGCGTAAAGACGAGTCTTTGAAGATTCATAATTTCCTCAGCGTTTGGAGTTCAAGCTTTACTTGTTTGCGAACTGCAGCCTAAAGGCTGAACTCAAAACGCGTTAGTTGATTTTGTCAAAAGGGATGTTCTGGATTGGATACTTCTGCCAGTCGTTGTAATCGAAGTGCCACCACTCGGCTTCGTAAACAGTGAAACCCTCGGCTTCCATCGCGGCGCGCAGCAGATCGCGATGCCAGCGTTGCAGGGATGTGCCGCCCGGATAATTCGGATAGGCGCGATCGGTCGTCTCGTCGTAGGTGCTAACCATGTCGACAGGCTTCTTCGTCCTCAGATCGTAAAGCGTGATGTCGACCGCACAGCCACGATTGTGACGCGAGCCTTTAGAGGGATCGGCGACGAAGAGCTTTTTATCCGCGGGCGTCGCGTCCCAGAAAACTTTGGTTACGTACCACGGGCGATAAGCATCGTGGACCAACAGCCCGTAGCCCGCCTGTTTCAACTTGCGGTTCACGCGCACTAGCGATTCCGCCGCGGGACGTTGCATGAATGCGCGTGGCTCGGAATAGAAGACTGTGCCGAACAGGTTGTTGGTGGTTGCATAACGAACGTCGAGACGAATGGCTGGATCGAGTTTGATCAGTTCGACCAGATCGGATTTAAGAAAATCGCCGCTTTCCGCGGGTGGCTGAGCCGCGAGTGCTTCTTTGAGCAGTTCGGCGACAGGTCGAACGGGCGGAACGTGCAGTTGGTTAGCGCCTGCAACGGGTTCGATATTACGTCGCTGGAGCGTTGCGCCAAGTATGTTGACTTGCGTTGCGCGGCCACTGCGATCGCGAGTGAACAAAACGTTTTCACCGGAAAGTTGTCCGAACGAAAAAGCAAAAACATTTCTCGAAATCTCCCGAAGTGGTTCTGGTTCGGCGCGTTTGAAAGACGCGCAAAGCTTTCCGTCCTTTTCAAGTATGTACAGGATTTCTTTGTCCGTGCCGTACTCGCCGATCAACCCGAGCCAGCGTACTGGTGCGGGAGCCGGCTTGGGACCGTTGAACGCTACACCTACATGCGCGATCACAAGCACACTCGCCAGGACCGCGATCTGTCTAATTACTCTTTTCATTTGCCTAAAATGTAAACGCCCCTGCCGGCTTCGCGATAAAAATCCCTTACGACGTAACCAGCCTCGATCGCTTCCGTGAACTGGCGCCGCGTACGCAGTCGCCATTCATAAGCCACTTCCGGATTTTCTTTCACAAGGTTGTTTATGTCGCCAGGTATCTCGATCAGTAGTTTGTCCGACGGGTTCTCCAAAACCGGTTTCGCTGTATTCAACCGTTGCACCACGCGATCGCTCGTCAACAACCACTTCACCCAAAAACGATCGGTGCCGGTCTGGTGCAGAAAACTCGCCGCTTCTTCACCGTAGAAGTTGATCACATACCGATCCGAGATCACGCCCAGCTTCGTAAAGTTGAAATACGCATTCAGACTCTGCAACGGATCGAAGGTCCACGTGATCAGATTGATGCCTTGCGCGAGTACTTCTTCCCGTTGCGCAAGCTTCAATTTGTAACCGAGATTGAAATTGCGATACGCGTGTTTGACCGCGAGCATGTGCGAGTGATGGGCCATTTCGCCGTCTTCTTCGGCTACGAACCCGTAGACGAATCCGACGAGCGTCTGTCCATCAAAAGCGCCGAGCAGTACGCCGCCCGCGGCTTTCGCAGCAATCAAATGCGTTAGCGGAACCACGTCGAGATCGGGAACACCCCAAACCTCTTTTTGCAGTTCCTCAACCGCGCGTAGCTCGCTGAAACTCTCAATCTGGCGAATGGAAATCTCAGAACTCAACTCTTAATCCGATTTGTCCTTCACGTCCGGGTAGAACTTGCTTCAAAGTACCGAAAGCCGCCGGTACCACAGTCTCAACCGCCGCCGGATTCTGGCGATTCAACAAGTTGAAGACCTCGAACAGCGCGTGCACCTTGAATCGTTCGCCAATATCAAACCGCTTTGTGAAGCGCATGTCCAGATTGACGTACGGCGGCGACGTGAACGCATTCCGGCCGGCGACAAGATCGATACCCTGAAGAGTACCATTACCGTCGGGATCGGCGGAGGAGCCGGTGCGGCTGAAATGAAATCCGCTCTGGGCGCGGAAGATGCCGCTGATATTCACTTGCCACGGCAATGCCAACAGGCCGTTGAGTTGAAAAGTGTGATTGACTGAAAGGTCAGACGGACCTTTGTCCAGATCGGGTCCATTAACAAAGGAGCCCGCGGCAGCGACAAAGCGTCCGTTCGCGCGCGTGTATGGACCATTCGCGTTTGTTCTCAACACGCCGGCCTCCACGCTTGAAACAACCGGGGCGACGCCGATGAAACTGTCAGACGGAAGCGCGTTGATGCCCATCTGATTGTCGGTCTGTTTCGCGTAAGCGTAGTCGCCATTCAGTACGAAGCGGCGGCTGAGACGTTTATTGAAACTGACGATCAAACCGTCGTAGACGCCGCTGTACCACGGACCGAAAGTGGCGATAGCGCCGGCCGTAAACGGTGGGAGAAAAGTGCGCGCGCCGGCGCGGGAGTTAAAAGTCAGATTCGATTGGCGCACGCCGAGCAGGTTGTTAAATTCGCGATGATAGTAGTCAAACTGGACCACGAGATCCTTGCCGATCTCGCGCTGCACACCGATGCCGACGCTCGTCGTGTAAGGCGTATCAAAACTGCCGTCGATACTCGTCGGGAAAAGCTGCGGCGGGATCGCAGCGTGAGTTAACGCACCGAATGGTCCCCAGAAGAAGAAGCCTGGGGCTTTGCCGACCGCGATACTTGCCTGATCCGCATACTGCTGCGGCGTCAGACCGGACAGTTGTTGAATGTTTGAGATATTGATCACAGCGTTTGCCGGAATCAACGCGTGACCGGATGCGACGACTTTATTTAGCCGATCGATGCCGATGAACAGTCCGGGCGAAAACGGACACGCGACATTGCCTGCGGCGATCTGTGCGTCAGTCAGGCTGGTCGAAACGCAAAGTCCACCGGGAAACAGCGAAGCGTTGATCGCTGCTGGCGCGATCGTCGGAACACCAAAGAAACCTCGCGGATACGAGAACGGTTGGACCACGCGTTGATCCGCACCGCCAAACGAAGGCACCGCGCGGGCGAGTCCCAAACGAAACTGATCGTAAAAGCGTCCGAAGTGACCGCGTACGACGGTCTTCGGCGTTGCGGCCCATGCGAAACCGACGCGCGGCGAGATGTTGTCTTTCACCTGAAACTCGGAATCGTAATCCCAACGCACACCGAAGTTGAGCGTTAAGTTGTGCCGAAACTTCCAGTCATCTTGCGCGAAGATCGTGTGGTAGTTGTTGCGCAGATGGATCTGGTTCGCTTCGGGCGTCAATCCGCCGGCAGTCGTGACCGTAAAGAAGCCGGAGTTGACTGGTCCAAAAGTCAGAAAGTCGTTGACGGTGGCGAAGAGTTGCAGTTGTTGTACTTGCTGTTCGACGCCGTCGACAACGGTGCGCAGAAAACCGTAACCGAACTTCATGTTGTGCACGTCGAATAGTTTCGCGACGTTTGCTGAAAAGGAAGTGTACTTCTGGTCGAGGAACGACGGCGTGTTGGGATTGCCAAACTGCACCGAACCCAAATCGCCGGCGAGACCGCCGGTGGTGAACGAACTGAAGATATTGAACGTCGTACCGGCTCCAGCTTCCGGATGCGCTGCCGCCGTGTTTGATCTATCACCACGATAACCGCCGCGCAGCGTCAACACCCACGGATTACTCTGATCGCCCAACAACACCAGATCGCTGAAACCAAGCAGCAGGCTGCGCGCACTCGTGTCGTTTCGTCGCGAAGGCAAACTGTTCGCATTCGACAACGGCAGAAATTCTTTGACCACACCGTTCGTGTAGTTCACTTCCTGCGAGAGACGATGGCCGCCGAGTTGTTCGTCCAATTTAAAGAAGCCGCGTGTTTCGTAAATGCGCGACGGGTTGTCGAAGGGCGTTTCGAAGTCGCGCAGGATTTTGTTTGCCTGCGCATTGCCCGTGTTCGGGAACGTGAAGTTCAAAACCCGACGCTCAGTGATACGTTCACCTGAGCCGAAGAAGAAAACTTTGTCTTTTACGATTGGACCACCGAGCGCGAGACTGTAGTCGTATCTGCGGAGTTCGGGAGCATCCTGATCCGGCGTCAGGGAGTTGGATGAATCGAACGCATCGTTGCGATGAAAGATTGAGCCGACGCCGTGAAGCCCGTTACCACCGCTGCGCGTGATCACGTTTACGATAGCGCCCGACGCTTGTCCAAACTCAGCTTTGTAACCTGCCGTCAGCACCTGAAACTCCGCGATCGTCTCCTGATTAAACTGCGCTGCCGCGCCACCAGTAACGGTGTTCTTGTTTGGCTGGCCGTCGATCATGAAGTTGTTGTTGCCTGCGCGGTCGCCGAGTACCGGTGTTGAGTTGTCGGCACCGGCATTGGCCTGATGATTGACCACGACACCGGGAACGAGTTGCAACAGATCGAGATAGTTGCGGCCGTTCACCGGCATTTCCGTGATCTGGCGTGGTGTGACGGTGGCTCCGGTTGCTGGTGTTGTGGGATCGATCGCGAGTGTTTCGGACGTAATGCTCACACGCTCCTGCACTGGTCCAACTTCGAGTTGCACGTCGATCGTGGCCGTGCGGTTAACAGTTAGTTCTACGTTTGGAAAACTCTGCGTCGCGAAACCTGTATGCGATGCGGCAAGCGAGTAGGTACCAGCAGGCAGCGCGGTGACGCGATAGAAGCCACTGTCGTCGCTGGTCGTCGTGCGTTCGATGCCGCGCGCTTCCGACTTCACGATGATTTGCGCTCCAGCGACCACACGATCCTGCGGATCCTTCACCGTGCCTTCGATCGAGGCCGTGGTGGTTTGCGCGTTGGCGGTTTGCATCAAGACCAATCCAAAACAAAGAACGGTCAAAAGCGATAAGAATTTCATCACTACTTGCCTCCTTCAACAGGTTTACTTTTCGGCAACGCGCTTGAATGGATAATCGGCCATGCCGGGCATGCCGAGCGTTAGCGTGTCGAGTTTGCCTTGGGCGTTCAGTGCAAACGTGACAAATACCTTTGAGTCTCCGGCCGCGACGAAGCGCGCCCGGAAAGTGTCGTAATGCCAGTGTTCGAGATCGCCAGTGAACGCTGGTCCAAAGCGGAGATTCAGCTTGCCGTCGTTGAGCGCGACTTTCACATCGCCGTAGAGATCGTTCCGGTATGTACCGGCGTATTTGTCGAGTGACAATGAAGGATTCGTGCCTGCGACGCGTTCGGCTTCCTGCTTCTTCTCAGCGTTTCTGCCTTGTTCTTCGAGCGTCTTGGTTGTCTTGAGCAGTTCCGCGCTCCAGTCGCGTGGCTGCGCACCGAGCATTGTGTCGAAGATGCGATACATCAACGCGACGGGCAACAACGAGCCGCCCATATTGCTGAGCACGACGAGGCCGATTTTTTCTTCGGGCATCAATGCGACCTGCGCACGCATGCCGTCGATCGCACCGCCGTGTTCGACCACCTTACGGCCGCGATAGTCAGACAGAAACCAACCCATGCCATAGTTCAGGAAGTGCGCCTCGGGATACCAGATTGAGTAGGGTGGTTCGTAACGAATTACCGTTTGCGATGCGTGCATCTCCTTCGCGACAACGGGCGTGAATATTTTCTGGTTTTGAAAAGTTCCCTGGCCTAATTGCAGCCGCACCCACTGGGCCATGTCGACGACGTTTGAATTGATCGAACCGGCGGGCGCGATATTGTCGATATTGCGCCAGGGGATCACCTGTACCTTTTCGTTAACCCTGGAATGCGGGCTGGAGACGTCGTTTGCAGTCTTGAAGGCGTTGATGCTGGTGCTGCTCGACGTCATTGCGAGCGGTGTGAAGATCCGTTGCTGAATGAATTCGTCCCAGGTCTTACCGCTAACCCGCGAGACAAGCTGGCCCGCGGTTAGAAACATGATGTTCTGATAACCAAACGTGCTGCGCAAACTCCAACTCGGTTTGATAAAACGCGCGCGCCGCACGATCTCATCGCGATCGAGTTCGGTTCCGTACCAGAGGAGATCCCCGCGTTGCAGCCCGCTTCGGTGCGTCAGTAGATCGCGCACGGTCAGCTCGCGCGTAACGTACGGGTCGTACATCTCGAAGCCCGGTAGATACTTTGTCACCGGATCGTCCCACTTCACTTTGCCTTCGTCGACCAACATGGCAATCGCTGCGGCGGTAAACGCTTTCGACGAAGAACCGATTGCGAAGAGCGTTCGCTCGTCAACCGGCGTCAGGTCGCCGAGTTTCCGCACGCCGTAACCCTTGGCGAGCAGAACCTTATCGTCCTTCACGATTGCGATCGCCACGCCGGGCACTTCCCATTCCTTGAGCGCCTTATTGACGTAGTCGTCAAAGCCGTTCAGCGATCCGTTTTGGGCTAGTGCGACTTGAGCGAGTGCTACGACCAGTAGCAACTGCCCAAACAAGCGATAGAGTTTTTGTAGTCTCATAGAAGGGCCGCTATTCAAAAGACGGAGAGACGCTGCTCAGCTGGACAAAAGATGCGCGTTATATACCGCACGTGCTGCATTATGTCAATACATGCGACAAATGCTGCAAATCGTGTTGAGTTATGCAGCGCGATTTGCTATCGTGCGCGGCCATGAAAATTGACGCTGCGGTGGTTTCGCCACGTGCTCGATCGGGCTTCGACCAGTTTCAAGTTGAGCAAATTGAAGTGCGCACGGTGAGGTTGCGCCTCAACGAACCGTTCGAAACCAGCTTCGGAAGTATCGACTCGAGATTGATCTTTCTCGTGAGTCTGATAGGCGAGGGATTGACCGGATGGGGCGAAGTCGTGGCTGCGGAAGAGCCGCGCTACAGCTACGAGACCGTCGGCACTGCGCGCCATGTGATTCGTGATTACCTGGCCCCGGCGATGCTTGCGAGGCCGTTGACCGATCTCGAAGATCTCAGCGCGCGGTTCGCCCTGTTTCGCGGGCACAACATGGCGAAGGCGGGATTGGAACTCGCGTATATGGATCTGCTGGCGCAGTCGCGCGGTGAGTCGCTATCGCAGTTGATCGGTGGAACGCGTCCCGCGATTGCGGTTGGAGTGAGTTTGGGAATTCAGTCTACGCTCGAGCAGTTGTTGCGGCGTGTCGATCAGTATCTCGCGCTTGGTTATCAACGGATAAAGTTGAAGATCAAGCCGGGTTGGGATGTGGATGTCGTGAGTGAGGTACGGCGCCGTCATCCCGACATACTGTTGTCGGTTGATGCAAACTCGGCGTATCGGCTTGAAGACTTATCGCACTTGCAGGCACTCGAAGACTTTGATCTGTTAATGATCGAACAGCCACTCGATCACGATGATCTGGTGGACCACGCGAAGGTTCAAGCTGCTTTGCGGACGCCAATCTGTTTGGACGAAAGCATTACGAGTGTGCGGCGTGCGCGACAGGCGCTCGACCTCGGTAGTTGTCAGATCATTAATATCAAGATCGGCCGCGTTGGCGGCTATTCAGAAGCACTGGCGATTCACGATTTGTGTTACGGGAAGGGAATTCCGGTCTGGTGCGGGGGGATGCTCGAGTCGGGAATTGGCCGCGCGCACAACATCGCGCTGGCAAGTTTGCCGGGATTTACGTTGCCGGGTGACATCTCGGCGAGCTCGCGTTATTTCGCGCGCGATGTGATTGTGCCTCCAGTCACGGTCAGTGCGAATGGCCTCGTCGACGTGCCGCAGAGTTGCGGGTTGGGCTTCGCCATCGACCTCGACTATCTTAGTGCGAACACAGAGAACGTTGAGCGTATCAAAATCAAAAACTTTACCGCGTAGAAGGAAGAAGAAATCCAACTCGCACGAGAAACCGGAGCTGGCGCTCGCGGTCCTCGATGGCGCTGACGGAAAGACTACGCCCACTGCGCTCGACGAACGTTTTGCAAACACGAGATCGAAGCTGAACGCGCGCCGGCAACGGCTCGTGCGCGATATTCTCGACTCCGCGGACGAGACTTGTTTCCTTTCCTCACGCGAGATGGCGAAGCGTTATCACGTCGATGCGACCACTATTTTGCGCACGACGCAGGTTCTCGGTTACAAGAGCTTTGCTGAGTTTGCGGCCGCGTTGCGGCAACACTTTGTCGCACGCATCACGCCTTACACGGTGCTGAAAGCTGCGACGCGCGAGAAGCGCAGTGTTGCGGACCACGTGGACCAGGCGCTCGACAAAGCACTCGACAATCTCAATATTCTCAAAAGCAATCTCGATAAGCAGAAGGTGATCGAACTGGCGCGAATGATCAAACGTTCGCGACACGTGCTGGTGGTTGGTTTGGATTTCGCTGCGTCGCTTTCGTATTACCTTGCGTACGGTTTGCTCGCGCTCGGTTTCGATGCTGAAGCGCCGATCGGAAGCAGTGGGAACCTGCAATACAAGGTCGAGGTGTTGACGTCGAAAGACGTGCTGATCGCGATCAGTTTTGGTCAGTGTTTGCGAGACACTGTTGAAGCGGTGCAGCGCGCGCGCAAGCAGGGTGTTGCGACGTTTGGCATCACTGACAGCAGCACGTCGCCGATCGCGCGTTATTGCGACGCGTATTTGATTGCGCCGGTGGTGAGTCCTTCCTTTCTTAATTCATACGTTGCGCCGATGGCGGCGATCAGTGCGGTTCACGTGGCCTGCGCGCACATCGATCCGAGTCGTTCGCTGTCGCGACTGCGTCCGACCGATCGCGAGTATGCTTCGGGCCATCGCTGGTATCGCGAGTCGAAGCGCTCGAACGGCAACGAGCCCCAAGATTAAAATTCCTTTCAAGTCGCGTCAGCGGCGTTTCCGAAGTATGATCGGAAACAGAATAAGTTCTGCCTAATCCACAGCCGAGGTTCCCGCTGATGCTCAGATCGTTTACTCCCCGTGTAGCCACGTTGCTCATTGTCCTGGTCCTATTGTCGTTGTTTGTTGCGTGTCAAAGGCAAGCCGACACGCGCGCGGCCGATGAAGCCACCTTACGAAATCTCGATGCGGAGTGGTCCAAGGCGGCGGGTGCGAAGGATCTTGAGAAGACCGTCTCTTATTACACCGACGACGCGCTCATCCTGCCGCCAAACATTCCAACGATTCAGGCCAAACAAGGCGCCCGTACGATGTGGCAGGGGATGTTCAGCGTGCCTGGGTTTGGTGGTGGTTGGAAGGCGACGAAGGTGGAGGTGTCTGGTGATTTGGGTTGGGTGACCGGCACTTACGAACTCAGCGAGACCGACGCGAGCGGGCGGCCGATGGTTGATAAAGGGAAGTATTTGGAGGTTTGGAAGAAGCAGGCGGACGGGAGTTGGAAGTGCGTGGCGGATATGTTCAATACGGATCTTTCGTCGGTGCCCACACCTTAAGACTTGAGATAAACCCACGCCTCAAGTCCTGAGCGCAATCGGACTAGCACGCGTTTGTAGCCGGTAGGTTCGTAGGCGTCTGACTGTTCGAGTTCGGACTGGGTGACTTTGAAAGCCGTGCCTTTGACAGAATCGGACGAGTCGCCCGTGAACTCGAGGCTGCGGTGGTTCGCAGTGCCGCTTGCCGCGACGAACTCCTGGTCGTCGATGCTGATAATCTTCAAGCGATACCCGACAAGAGCGTCTTCTGTTCCGTTCAATCTCCGCCCGAACGTTGAGAGTTGGACCACCTCTGATTGTAGCGTGCCGTAAGCAAAAAGAAGTTCGGCATCTTGCGGAAGTTTGGGATCTTTTTCCTTACGCTCCATGTTGTACGGGCGGGAAGCGAAAACGCGGGAAGCGAAAACGGGCGACTTATCGTCGCCCGTTTAGAATCTGGTGCCCGCTAGTAGATTCGAACTACTGACCCCTCGCGTGTGAAGCGAGTGCTCTACCGCTGAGCCAAGCGGGCAATCTTTTTATCGGACCGCTATGATACTGCAATCTTCTGCTTTTCCAAAGACTTACTCTTCTCGTCCACTGTTCCCTGTGTTCCCGTTATTCCCTTAAGTTCCCGCAAAAGAGGCCAAGAATAGGCCAACGCTTTCGATGTGCTGATCAATAGCTATACAGCTTTGGGTTGGGGTGTGTAGATGAATTTTGACTCGATCTTTGCAGGCCGCTAACGAGATTTTACGGGTGATGAGCAGATCTGCGTGGAATTCAGTTGCATTGATCCATGGACCGGAAACACAATACAGGCAGAACTCGAATGACGGAGAAGGTAACAGGAACTCAACCATCGGTTTTGAGGTGGGCGCGGGAGTCTCAAGGCTACTCGATTGAAGAAGTGGCGTCACGATTGAAGCGTGATCCTTCCGAGGTAGCGGCGTGGGAGACTGGCGCTGAAAGTCCTACGTACATCCAACTCGAAACTCTCGCCTATAAGATTTACAAACGGCCGCTAGCCGTCTTCTTTTTACCTCAACCCCCAGAAGAACCAGAACCAGAGCGCGAATTCAGAACCTTGCCCGAGTATGACTTGGAAAGCCTCACTGCCGATACGCGGTATCAAATACGGTTTGCTCATTCGCTCCAGCTCTCACTACGCGAACTGCTGGAAGGCCGCAACCCGGCTGAGAAAGTTATCTTTCGCGACATTCAGCTGACACTACAGAGCAACATCCCGCGAACCGCACAAGCCGTTCGGCAATACCTCGGAATCACGCTCCAGCAACAGGCGCGCTGGCGAAACAGTGAAACTGCACTGAAAGCATGGCGGAACGCAGTTGAGGAAGTCGGCGTTTTCATTTTCAAGCACGCCTTTAAGGAAAGACAAATATCTGGCTTCTGTCTCATCGATGCCGAGTTTCCGATCATCTACCTGAACAATAGCACCACCAAGACACGACAAATCTTTAGTCTTTTTCATGAATTGGCCCATCTGTTGTTTCGCATCAACGGTATATCGAAATTCGATCCATCCTACATTAGAGATCTTCACCCACCCGAACGACGCATCGAGCAATTCTGCAATTCCTTCGCTGCTGAATTGCTGTTGCCCTCTGCGGATTTTGACCAGCAATTGCGCGATATTCGCATAAACGAAGTGTCAGTTGAACGACTTGCAAACCGCTATTGTGTAAGCCGTGAAGCTGTCATGCGCCGATTGCTTGATAAAGGACTTGTTTCACAAGAGCTATACGAAGAAAAGGCTGCTGAATGGGCAGCACAAGCAGAGAAGAAAGACACTGAAGGTGGCAACTACTATGCGACACAAGCAGCGTATCTTGGGGAGCATTACTTGAAACTCGTGCTCGGCAAGCATTACCAGGGACGAATATCGCTTGATCAAGTTGCCGATTATCTAGGCGTCAAGCCGAAGAACGTGGCCGGACTGGAGGAGTTTACGTTTCAGGGGGCCACTCCTGCGTGAGTTTTGTCTTTGATACCAGTTCGTTTCGCATCCTGCGTCACTATTACCCGAACAGGTTCCCATCAGTGTGGGCTGGTCTGGAAGACTTGGTCACCGCTGGCGAGATCACTTCGACGAGAGAGGTTTTCAACGAACTGGAGCGGTTTGATGATCCCGGTCCGGTTTTGGAATGGGCCAAGAACCACAGAGAGATTTTTGCCATCCCCACAAATGATGAAACCGAGTTCGTTGCGCGTATCTTTCAGGTAGCGCATTTCCAGGCTTTGATTGCTCAGAAATCAATATTGACGGGTCGACCTGTTGCCGATCCATTTGTAGTTGCTGCTGCCGCTGTAAGAGGAGCCACGGTCGTCACGCAGGAAAGTCTTAAGCCAAATGCTGCAAAGATTCCAAATGTGTGTCAGCATTTTGGGATTCCGTGCGTCAATCTCGAACAGTTCATGACTCATCACGGTTGGAACTTTTAAGGGTAATAAGTTGGTTCCGTGTGATCGTAGCCGGACCTCATGGTGATTACAGATGAACTCTTCGCGGCTTTCATCAGATGCAAAACCAAATCCTATTTTAACCGCAATAGCCATCAAAATAGATCAAATGAGGGTTTCACTTAAGGTGTTATGACTCGCTCAGGCGCTTGGCCTGTTCGATCAGGTTCGACGCCATTGCTGGCGTTATGAATTTGATCCGGGCGACAGTCTCAGGGGTTGAGGCTGCCAGTTTCGCGACTGAATCGATTCCGGCATCGATCAATTGCGCTGCACGAGGTTCACCGATGCCTTTAATGTCCGTGAGTCGTGCCTCTGGTTGAATGGACCTGGTCGTAAGTTGTGAAACTCGGGAGCCAACGACCACCGGCCGTGGTTCAGTTTGAAGACGTAATAATTCCGCGTCAGTAACTGGCGGTCCACCCCTAGTTAGCAATTCCGTTTTACACATGCGGCAGCGGCCCATCATTGCCGGCTTTCCTTCCGAAGTCATGATGGCCTTCATCGCTGTCATCGTTGTTTCTTCCTCGCAATTATGACAGTAACAGCTATTGCCACTCTGGCCTGGTTGCTTACCTGGTGGCGTTGCCTTGCATAATCCGGCTTCTGGTACTGCAGGTCGTTCTGGCACGAACTCGTCAAATGCTACGCGAACGTCAGACACATTCAATTCACCCGGTGCTTCTGCAATAAACTTCACTGGCACTAGTGTAGTCTTCGTGTAGCGGAGTGAGATCCGTTTCACTTCGATAGTCGATTTGGGTGGAACAACGAAGTGAATCTCCACGCTGCTCGAGTCTGCGGGGACGTTTCCAGTTGCGAGCACAACATCAAGGCCATCAACCGCGAGTTGCACGATTGTCGATTCCCCCGCTGCCAAACCGTCGCCTTTGAGCCAGCGCAGTTCAATTCGTGGCATTTCCGACACGCCAGGCAAGACTTTACCCTCAAACTGGAAAGTAAAAGGCTGCCTACTCTCGGCTGCAACAGTTTGCACGAGCTTGACAGAAGTACGACCTGCGTTATTCAGGTGCAGGCCATCTTCCGCGACGGTAACGTTAAAGCCGGGTGTAGTATCGGGCCTGAGCTTCCAGCCAACGAGCTGATTATCTTTTTGTAATTTGAAGTCGCCGTTCTCTAGTGCTTCAGATCTCGCGGCGAGGGAAGCCCGATCGATTCTTGCCAACGCGGCCTTGCTCACGCTAAAGCGGACTTCAGCCTGAGTTGCACCGGCGGGAGACGTGAGCGGCTGGGTTTGACCGTCCACTTGTCTGCTCGTTAAGCGATGCAACGCCAATGGCGCACCCTCCTCGAATACATTCTGCGTGCTCAGCTCAATTGGTATTGAGTCCGTTAGCAACAAGCCGCAAGCGTCATTGAGCCAGAGCACTTCAGCGATTGCTGGTGGTTCATCTAATTGTGGTTCGAAAGCAATTCCCCAAAAGCTCAACTCGTAAGGGGAAGCTGGAGCGACCGGGACAACTTGCGAAAGCGACGAGAGTAACGTTGCGGAACTCAGCTCGGCTGCGAGATGGAAAGGCGCCGGCAGACAGATGGGCCGCACTTCACCAGAAGTGAGCTGCCACTCCGCCGGAAGTCTGGTCCCAAACTGGATCGAAGAAAGATTGTTGGTGACGGAGTTAGCCACGTACATCTGGTCACCCAATGGCGATAACGCCATTGACTCAGCGCCGGGATCGGCAAAGGTATCGTTAAGAGGAAATGGATTACCGGACAGCGCGTGCCGGCCGATGTCGACCTGACTTATGGAGCGATTTCCCTGATCGAACACATAGGTCCGCGTTCCGTCCGTTGAAATAGCGACGGCTTTATAGCGTATGCCGGGCGCAGGTGTAGTAGCGGACACCGTAACCGCAGTTCGGGCTTCGGTATCCACGATGCTGACGGTATTAGTATTAGTCACGACGGCCGTTTTCCCGTTTGG
This sequence comes from Pyrinomonadaceae bacterium, assembly GCA_035603895.1. Classification (GTDB taxonomy): domain Bacteria; phylum Acidobacteriota; class Blastocatellia; order Pyrinomonadales; family Pyrinomonadaceae; genus PSRF01. Next base: position 22 of record DATNJO010000468.1, on the reverse strand, counting down.
AGTGAGGGCCATTGCAGTCGCG
>DATNJO010000467.1:0-3866 GCA_035603895.1 Pyrinomonadaceae bacterium | reverse complement strand
CAAACCGCATGGTTCCGGCTTCTCTGTCTCGCGGTGTTTATCATCCTGGCGTGGCTCGCTTACCAACTCCGCGTGCGGCAGCTCTCAAACGCGATGAGTGCCCGTTTCGACGAGCGGCTCGCCGAACGCACGCAACTCGCGCGAGAGCTTCACGACACATTTCTGCAAACCATTCAAGGCAGCAAGATGGTTGCTGACGACGCGCTCGATGGTCCAGCCGATCCCACACGTCTGCGCCGCGCGATCGAACAGATCTCAGTTTGGTTGGCGCAGGCAACCGAAGAAGGCCGCGCCGCGTTGAACTCGTTGCGCACGACGACTACGCAGAAAAACGATCTGACTGAAGCTTTCCGGCGTGCCACGCAGAACGGCTTGCTTCCAACCACGATGGCCATTGACTTCACCGCGATCGGCGAAGCGAAAGAGATGCACCCGATTGTTAGCGATGAAGTCTATCGAATCGGATACGAAGCGATCCGCAACGCGTTTATGCACTCACACGGCAAACGGCTTGAAGTCAAACTGAAGTATGCGCAGGATCTTTCCGTTTCGGTGAAGGACGACGGCGCGGGCATCGATCCAATGATCCTTGCTAACGGAAAGCAGGGACACTTCGGTTTGCAAGGCATGCGCGAACGTGCGGAACGCATTGGCGGAAAACTCACACTTATCAGCTTGCCTAAACACGGAACCGAGATCACGCTCGTCGTTCCCGGGGATATTGTCTTCCGCACAAACCGCAAGGGGGTCAAATAGGTAACCCTTATTAGGAGAACCCGTCCTAGAGAAAAATGCAGGATGAATTCTATGCTTTTGAGGGTCCCGCAAAATCGCGTAACTGACTAAGCTATCGCTACCGTTGCCAAAAAAGTCTAGTAGCAAAAGAGGTAGTCATGTTACAAACCGTCAACACTCCCAGCAGCTTTCCGAGTTGGCCGGCTTGGCAATCCACACCAGTTTCTGTTTTGCATAACGAGGCTGTGGTGGCCTCAAGCGATGATCTTTCCTGGCAAAACGTCCGCGTTTTGCACTTGCAGCGCAGCTTCAAGGAATTGCGTGTGCCGGCTTCGGACAGGCATTGCATTGTTTTGAACCTGGGCTCGCCAGTCACTCTCAGCGCGCAGATAACCAAACGACACTACGAAGGTGAGCTGCGCACAAACGAAGTCGCGATCATGCCGGTGAGCACGTCGTGGTCGTGCCGTTCTAACAGTCCGCGCATAGACGTTTTGCTTCTTTCTCTGCGGCCTCTCTTTGTGCGCAACGCAGTACAAGATTTTGATTCGTCGTTCAAAGACTTAGAGCTGACGCCGCAGATTGGATTTCAGAGTCAGCATATTCGGCATATCGCCCTCTCGCTGTTGAGCGAGTTGAGCGAGGGGAACGTGATGAGCCGGCTTTATGCCGACTCGCTCGCCGTCGGGCTCGCGATGCAGGTCGCCCGGCACTATAGCTTCTTAAAAGATCTGCACGTCGGCCAGGGTGGAATGGCGCCGCACCGTTTACGCAAGGCAATGGGTCTCATCGAGGAACATCTGTTGAGCGAACAAGAGGGGCGAGTGGAATTGCGAATCGTGGCGAAGGAAGTGGGGATGAGCTATTTCCATTTCTCGCGGGCGTTCAAGCAGTCGATGGGCATGACGCCGACAAACTACATCGCGGAGCGAAAGATCGAGCGCGCGAAGAAGTTGATGCAGGAGACTGACTCGCCGATTTCGGAGATTGCTTTGCGGTCCGGATTCTCGAGCCAGAGTCACTTCACGACCTGCTTTCGACGGTTTGCAGGCGTGACGCCGCGAACATTTCGCAAACAGATCTAGGTAGACAGGATTCACAGAATTAACAAGGTCCCCCAGGGGGAAATAGCCATCTTGTCAATTCTGCAATCCTGTCAAAACTCTTAGCACAAAGCTTCACGCTTCACTAACCTGGCGCCAGTTCGTTAGGATTGGCGCCAGGTGAAGGAACAGATCGATCAAGCCCGCTGGATTGCCGTCCTGGCCGCGACCGCACTCGCGCTTTATTTGTGCTGGTTGATGCTGAGGCCGTTCATCGGCGTTCTGGCGTGGGCGATTGTGTTGGTGATCGTTTTTTATCCCGTTCACCAGCGGTTAAGAATCCGGATCGGCCGCCCGGGGTTGAGCGCATTGCTCTCATGCGTGCTCGTAGTGCTACTGGCCGTTCTGCCACTGACCGTGCTCACGGTTGCAGTGGCCGAAGAGCTGTCGGCCGCGGTTCCAAACCTTCCTTCAAAAATCGCCAGCGTGATGAATCCGCAGACGTCCCTGCTCGGCAGGGTGTCTGAATGGATTCAGGGTCGCTTTGGTGTCGACACTTCGCGATCGGAACAGTTCATGACCGATCAACTACAGCGTGCCGGGCAATTCCTGCTCAGCCTGTCGTGGAACCTCGCAGGCGGCATCGCGAGTGGAATCGTCAAGGCGTTCTTTGTCGTCTTCACGATGTATTACCTTTTCCGCGACGGCGAAAAGATCGTCAGTAAACTGCCGGCTGCGTTGCCACTGGAGCTACAGCAGAGCGAAGCGATTATCACGCGCACGCGCGAAGTAGTCAGCGCAAGCGTTTACGGCATCGTCGTGATTGCCTCGCTTCAGGGACTGCTCGGCGGGCTCGCGTTTTGGGTCCTCGGCATTCCCTCGCCACTGCTTTGGGCGGTGCTGATGACCTTTGTCTGCATGATCCCCGTGCTCGGGTCGTTTCTGGTCTGGCTGCCGCTATCAATCTACCTCATGGTAAACGGGCACGTGACGAAAGCGATCTTGCTGATTATCTGGGGCGCTCTCGTGATCAGCACGATCGACAACTTCCTGCGTCCGAAATGGATGAAGAACCAGACGCGCTTACACGAACTGCTCGTTTTCTTCTCCGTCCTCGGCGGAATCAGCGTTTTCGGCTTGCTGGGAATCGTGCTGGGGCCGGTCGTGTTGGCAATCACTTTGGGCCTGTTACAAACCTTCCGCGCCCCCCAAACAGTTGAGAGAGCACTTGACGAGATTTGATAAAATTAAAGCGGCACAAAGAACGAACAAGAGGTAGTACATGCGGGAAGCAATTGAGTTTTTGAGTGACGAACAATTTAAGACAGAAACCTTAACAGCAAACCACGACCACGCGGCAAATACAGCAACAGATGACGAACTGCTCGATGCCTATTCAAAAGCGGTAATCTCGGCGGCAGAACGGGTGAGCCCGTCCGTCGTTTATATCGAAGTACAACAACCGATCAACAATCGCAGGGGAAACAATCCGCGTACGCCGCGCGAGGCGCGTGGCAGCGGCTCCGGTTTTATCTTCACGCCTGACGGTTTCATTCTCACCAACAGTCACGTCGTCCACGGTTCGACCAAAATCGAAGTCACGGTTACCGACGGAAGTAAGTATCAGGCAGACCTGATCGGCGACGACCCGGACACGGATCTCGCCGTGATCAGAATCAACGCGCCAAACCTGGTGCCGGCTCACCTCGGTGAGTCGCAACAAGTGCGCGTCGGACAACTGGTGCTGGCCATTGGCAATCCTTACGGCTTTCAGTACAGCGTGACCGCGGGCGTGGTCAGCGCGCTCGGCCGTTCGTTGCGTGCGGGCTCCGGACGTTTGATGGACGCGGTGATTCAAACCGACGCGGCGTTGAATCCGGGTAACTCCGGTGGACCACTCGTCAATTCGCGTGGCGAAGTGATCGGCGTGAACACGGCGATGATCCTGCCGGCGCAGGGAATCTGTTTCGCGACATCGATCGACACGGCGAAGTTTGTAGCGAGCCGGTTGATTCGCGACGGTAAAGTGAGTCGTAGTTATGTAGGACTCGCTGGACAGAACGTTCCCCTGCCGCGGCGCATTGTCCG
>DATNJO010000466.1:0-4544 GCA_035603895.1 Pyrinomonadaceae bacterium | reverse complement strand
TCAGAACCTTTTGAACACTACCAATCTAATCAACCGATCGGCAGTCTCAGCTCGCCGGCTGTTTGGAGGGTCGATCTCGTCCACGGCTAAAAACCAAATCGCACTTGGATTGAATACGAAGCTTCCGGCGGCTGCACTGCTGCTTGGACCAAAACCAAAACTTCCCGCGGATCAGGATTGGTTAAGTTTCTCTGCTTTGGTGCGGAGGCGTTCTTCCAGTTTTCGGAGTTCCGAGTGAGCTCCGGGCGGAAATCTTCTGCCTCGAAGATTCGACAGAGGTCGATTTCGCCTTCCATGTCCGGTCTTCGGGATCGTTCGGAATCCGCTTTGCCCACTCGAGCGCTTCATCCATCGAAATCACTTCCAGATCCAAAAACCGGCGATGAGCTCGCGCGTCTCCGCAAATGGACCATCGGTAATGAGCCGCTCGCCGCCCGAAAACTTGATTCGCTTTGTCTTGGACGATGGATGCAAGCCTTCACCCGCCAGCATGACACCGGCGTTGACGAGTTCTTCGTTAAACTTACCCATCGCGTTGAGCAGTTTCTCGCTCGGCATGATTCCCGCTTCTGATTCCTCATTAGCCTTGATAACGACCATCACTCGCATCTTAATATCTCCTTAATTTTCAAGTTAGAGCTTGTTTTGCCCTTTCACCTATTAATCGAATGGGCAGCGACGAATCGACAACGGACCAGGAATTTTTTGAGCCTGGATGTTAACATCTGCAAACAATGATCATTCACCTGGTTGATGGAACCTGCGAACTCTTCCGTCACTTCTAAGGAATTCGCCGTTTCAAGAAGACCGATCCGCCGCTGAGCGCCGTGTCGGGCGTGTTGAGCACGGTCGTGCAGCTAATTGACAAAGGCGGCACACACGTCGGGGTCGCACCCGATCACATCATCGAATCGTTTCGCAACACGATGTGGGCGGGTCGTGTTATTGAAGTCAAACCTGATGAGAGATCGGCTCAAGCGCTATTGATAACGCCTATGGAAACTTCTTAACACCGATCGCAGTGCGTTAATAGCTCAAGAACTTGTGAATGAGATCTATCGGATAAAAGCTTTGGGGAAGCCTCCAAAAGTTTCTGTTGAAGTAAACGAAATCGAGCATGGGCAATTTAGAGTGGATTGAAACATTCCGTTAAACCAACTTCCGGCTGTGGAGATTGAGACAAGTATTATTCGTGGTACAAAGAATTAGTTGTGAGGGGGGCGAGACAACATCCATTACCGGACGAATACATAGCGCAGTTGGAAAGCGTTGATGCGGATGCTGACCCTGATGCCGAGCGCGAAAGGCTGAATCGAGACTGGCTTCTCGGCGGATCAACAGACTGATGTTAAGCGACATGCAAGGCGCAGACTGTAAACCAATTTCTCCCTCACCTTATGGTGCTCAGTTTCAGTTCTGACACAGAGAGTGTATGAGTGCCTGTCACAACTAAGGCACAGCAGAATGCAGATAATGCAGAGTTTGCCAGTCGGCTGGTGACTGAAACGAGCATGCCTTGTCGAAGCGCTCATCACCTCGTCGGATCGCTGATCAATGATGCTATCGAGCACGAAGAACCGCTTCAGCACCGTGTCAGTTGCTGGCGCGAAGAGCAGAACGTATCCCTTTCTCTCAAGGGGACTTCGACCCGGAAGCGGTCGCGAAAGCGACAGTCTATGGCGGTGGACCAGGCCCGGCCTCCCTCGCATCATGTCTTAAGAAGCTGCGCGCTGAGTGGCGCAATTTCATGAATCAGAAACGAGCGCAGAGACAAGTGGGACGACGCTGCGAAGACGTTGCACAGGGCTGCGGTCAAACTTGATCCCCATGTGCTCCACCTGTGAGCGTTGAAGGTGTCCTTGCGACAACTAAGCTCGAAGGCTACGGGCGGAACTCGAAAGACCCTTTTTATTTTCAACAGAGGGATCGTGTGCTGAAAGATGTGATCGCGAAACCTTACTTTTCAATGGCTGAGTTCTCGCCATGCCGACAGGTAAGTTTTTGAGGCACGAATGCCATTCGAGTGGATTCTTGAAGAGTCGACTCACACACCATTGACACGAGACAAGTCATTGCGTATAGTGCGGCCGCGCTAAAAGTGAATGCGGAAAGTGGTTGCAATCTCTAGCAACCTCTTGCTCCTCAGAATAACTAAACAAGACGTCCCCAATCCGATCAAGTTCACTCGAGGACTTATGAAACTCCCTCAAATATCTCTAAACCTTACCTTTCTTGTTACGTTCATCCTGTTAACTACTGCGACGGTTCACTCTCAGCGTCGCACCGGAGAATCACCTACTGACAAAGGTGGAAAGCCTCGAATCGTGGTCCTTGCCACGGGCTCGAGTAGCATGCAGTGGACCACAAATGTTACGACAGCAACGCTCGAAGATGCGATTACTCAGAGTGGACGGTTTGAATTGATCGCCGGGGCTCAACGAGATCAATTGCTCAAAGAACAGGGGTTCAACAACTCCGATCTGGTCGATCCTCAGCAAGCAACGAAGGTTGGCAAGTTCCTGTCGGCCAAATACATCATCGTCGGCAATGCTTTGGATATAACTTCGAGTAAGCGCAAGAACCCATTAAATCTTCTCACCGGGCGGAATGAAGACATCGGATCCGATATTAAAAGCAAAATCCAGATTCAAATGATCGAGGCTGAAACTGGTGTGGTGAAAATCTCGAAGTCGTATGAGCAGAAGATCACCAGAAACCTGAGCGAAGGTGGGTCGGAAAATGAGACCGTTCGCGAAGGATATCGGAAGGCAATGGAATCTATTGCCGCCCAGTTTGCAGCTGAGTTTGCGACATCCGTTCCAACAGAGGGATTAGTGGTGCTGGTGAGAAACGGTCGCGTCGCTATCGATCTTGGCAGTGAACAAGTGAAAGTCGGGCAGACGTTTGAGGTTTATTCCCAGGATGAACCAATCAAGAGCGCTTCTGGCGAAGTACTCTCGTACATAACCACCCGATACGCGCTTCTGCAAATTGCTGAAGTCGAACCCAAATTGTCCTGGGCCACAGTGATTAAGACGTTCGATCAAAACGGCACGCCTGATGTACAGATTAAACTTGAGCGAATCCAGCAGAAACTGTCGGTTAGGTTAGTTAAGACACCCACTCAGAAGAACAAATAACTACCGTCGGCGCCCAACTCACCATCCACTAGCAACCTGGCGGGAGCTGTTTTCAGGAAACCGTAACCCATGACAAAGCCGCCTTCTAATCACAGGACAAAATTTGGTTTTTTGAATGTCGTTCAGGCACTCGCCCTGTTAGTGACGCTGCTTTCATGTGCTGTGATATCACGGGCCGAAACACTGCGTAAGCGTTATACATTGCCCTACGACAAGTCGGTTCGCCGGGCATCGTCATTGGTTGCCGCCAAGGAAGCCCGCAAACGGTTGATTCGAGATTTTATTGCGGCCAAATTCGCGCCTGAGATAAGCACCAGATTTGCAGAGGAAATCGATATTGCTCTCGATCCCGCAGATCAATATCTAACGGCTTTCGAGGTGGTCAGTGAGAAGCTTAACGAAGACGAAACGCAACTGACCATAACGGTCCAGGCCGATCTGGATCTAGTGGAGATTGTGAACGCCTTAGTAGAAAACAAGGTGCTTAGCTTTGGAAGCGAACCGCCAAAGGTCATGATTTTCCCCTCAGACCGATTCGCAGATCCACAGGCAGCTAAAACTCTGCGAGCCTTGATGTATGAACAGATCAAAAAATCAGGTTTGCGGCCGGTTGCATTTGAGAGTAGCCGACAGACCGTGAGCGTTCGGATCAAAGACAAAATCACTCCGACCGCTCTTGAGCGGCAGGCTCTAATCAGGAGCGCAACCGAATATGGCGCTGACTACTTGATCTTTATTGACACTGAAGTCAATGCCAAGCCCTTTACCCAAGGGGGATATATTGTTGATGCTACCTTCATTCACACGATCTTACGTCCGAACGGAGCATTAATATTGGGAGAGTCAGTTAACAGCGAACGCGGAAGTGGTTCCTCACCGATCCTTGCCTTTGATCGCGCGCTCGATTCAGTCGCACCGGTCATTTCGAAAGTAGCCATCGCCCAACTCTACCAAGCCATCTATTCAGATAGCGATATTATTTACAGCACACCAAAACTCAAGGAAGAGAAGTCGATTGTGATAAATTTTGGCTCATCCACTTTGGTGCAGGAAGTGGTTCGTCGTCTCGAGCTTGCGGGAGCAAAAACTCAGCTACAGACCGCGATGACAGGCACGTCCGCGAAAGCAAAGATTGAGACTTCGATGGACGATGTGGCTCTCTGGGAGTGGTTCAATCAACAAACTTTCCGGGTGAATGGCAAGACGTTCAAAACTCCGGTAGTGGCCTTTGCTGAAAATACCATTGAGGTGGAAGCTGTAGCAGATGAGGCAAAGCCGACAAGACAGCCCAGTCAAGCACCTCTTAAAAAGCCTCGTCCATCCACTGGTACAGCCAACCGCTTAGATATACTAGCGGTGCTAAAACTGCGGCCAGCTCGAATCAATTAGGAAGCACTGTTGAGA
>DATNJO010000465.1:0-6288 GCA_035603895.1 Pyrinomonadaceae bacterium | reverse complement strand
AGGACATCGAACGCGAACTGGTCGCGATCGATCCGGGTTACAAGGCAGTTTCGCCAACCGCGCGACTCGACTCCTTTCTAACCTCGGCTCGTTACAGTTTTGTCGAGCTCAACGGCGAGAGTCCCGCGGGAATCGCGTATGCGGATGCGGCTTACGATATCTTCTCGTCACTGCCCGTGATGAAGGCGTTTGCCAAAGAGTACAACGTGCGGCCGCTCTACGGCAGACGATTCATGCTCGACGTTCTGCTCAGCTCTTACGAGGAATACCTCGGACACAAACCTGAGCAACCGCCGACGATCGCGATTGTCGATCTGCCGGGCGTACCGACGGTCAGCGAGTTTGAACTGTTCAGGGATTTCTTCAAGAGTTCCGGATATCCTTCAGTGATCTGTACGCCACAGGAGTTGGAGTTCAGCAATAACCGTCTCTCGGTAAACGGTCAACAGATTGACATCGTTTACAAACGACTGCTGGTAAACGAATACCTGCCGGTCATGCAGGACTATCCCGCGCTGCTGAACGCGTACCGCGCAGGCGCGATCTGCATGGTCAACAGTTTTCGTTCGAAGCTGATCCATAAGAAAGCGCTGTTCGCCGTACTGACGAGATACCGTTACGCATCACTCTTCAACGCAGCCGAACTCGCAGCCATTCGCGCGCACGTTCCCTGGACGCGTATCGTCAAAGACGCCGCTTCGCATTACGGAGACGAAGAGATCAACCTACTCGAGTTCATACGCCACAACAGTCAACGACTCGTCCTCAAGCCGAATGACGATTACGGCGGCCACGGCATCACTATCGGGTGGAACGTCGACCAGTCCGAATGGGACGCTGCCATCGAGAAAGCACTGGCGAACGGCGATTACCTCGTTCAGGAACGCGTGCCCACTGCTCGCGAGACTTTTCCCGCGTTAACTGAAGACGGCCGCGTCGAGTTTGCCGAACAACTGGTAGATCTCGACCCGCTCCTGTTTAATGGCAAAGTCGGTTCGGCATTCACTCGCCTGTCCTACACCGAGCTGGCAAACGTGAGCTCCGGTGGCGGCATGGTGCCGACCTACATCGTCAGCCAAAAATGAGGAAAAAGGGTACAATCCAAGCCTAACGCTCTCAGACTTCCTGAGAAGGAGCATTCCGTGGCCGACGATCTCGACGAGGGGTTCGAAACGCAGGAAGAGCGCCGCGCTCACGACCGGACCCGCCTGATCGTGGATGTGTTTTTCGACGGCCAGGACGTCACCGGCGTCGCGAGCACAAAGGACATTAGTCCGGGCGGACTGTACCTGAACACGCAGACTGTGATTCCGCAGGGCGCGATACTTCTTGTGAGAATCCCTTTCCGTCCGGACGCTGAGGTGGTCTGCCGCGCGGAAGTGATTTACAGCGAACCCGGCCGCGGCGTCGGCTTGCGCTTTCTCGACGTTACCGACGAGGGCCGCGCGGTGCTGGAGCGCGAAGTTTCGACGAATGCATAATACCGACTTTACATGGGTGGAGCGCGGGCGGCTCGCCCGCAGCGTAAGCCTAAGCACAGTGTGGTCGTTTGCGGGCGAGCCGCCCGCGTAAAGTTGGGTACTATCCGAAGAATGCGTGATGCGGATGCAGTGCTGACGTGGAACACACTGCCTTCCGCTACGCGAGAGTTGTTGGCGGGAAAACTGGCTGGTCTTTGGAACGCGCCAAGCGATGCGGCGGCCTTCGATTCCTGGCCGCTCGACAAGAAACAGGCGCTGCTGTTGTTGGTCGATCGGTTATATGCGAAGGGTTTATGGAACCTGGTCAGGCGTGTGACTAACGTTTATGGTGAAGGTGGCGTCGGGTTGGAATTTGAAGCGTGGCCGATGGTCGAGTCAACCTTGTCGCGCCGCCGCGACTTTACGCGCCGTTTCGCTAATCACAACGACACGCACGGCGGTTTCTACGAGAAGAATCGCAGCACGGCAATCCTGCATTTTCTTTTTCAGGAAGGCGAACCGCGCCGCTGGTACGTGCACTTCGATCTTTACAGTCCGGTTCACTCACCGGGCAGCGCTCTGAGACACTTTCGTCACGAAATGCTGGGCAAGATAAAGCCGGACTGGCGCACGATCGCCAAACAGTTGGATACTTGAACACGAGGCAGCCCCTATGTTCGAACCATTTACACTCGGTATTGAAGAAGAATTTCAGATCGTCGATCCGGAAACGCGCGAACTGCGCTCGCACGTCGCTGAGATCCTCGAAGAAGGCAAGATGCTGCTCGGCGAGCAGATAAAACCGGAAATGATCCAATCGATGATTGAGGTTGGCACCGGTATTTGCCGCAACATTCAGGAAGCTCGCGCGGACATCACGAACCTGCGCGGCATCATTGCCGGACTCGCAAAGAAGAACGGGCTGGTGATCGTTGCTGCCTCAACGCATCCGATCTCGCGTTGGCAGGACCAGAAGATATTCGACGACGAACGTTACGAGCTGCTGATCCAGGAGCTGCAAACCGTTGCTCGCTCGCTCTTGATCTTCGGCCTTCACGTTCATGTCGGCATGGCCGATCGCGAACGCGCGATCCACATCATGAACGCGGCGCGTTATTTTCTGCCGCACGTACTCGCGCTCTCAACGTCGTCGCCGTTCTGGATGGGCCACAACACAGGACTCAAATCCTATCGCACCGAAGTCTTCAAACAGTTTCCGCGAACTGACATTCCCGATCACTTCGATTCGTACAGCGGTTTTCAACGCTACGTTAATCTGCTCGTGAAAACGGGTTGCATCAACGACGGTAAGAAGATCTGGTGGGACATCCGCCCGCATCCGTACTTCCCGACGCTGGAGTTTCGCATCTGCGACATTCCCACGCGCGTCGACGACACGATTGCGATCGCGGCGTTGTTCCAGGCGATTGTCGCGAAGCTGAACAAGTTGATCGACAAGAATCTTGGCTTCCGGCTCTATCGCCGCATGTTGGTTCAGGAGAATAAGTGGCGCGCTGTGCGCTATGGTCTCGATGGCAAAATGATCGACTTCGGTAAGGAGACGGAAGTGCCGGTGCGCGACCTGGTGCTGGAGTTACTCGAGTTTGTCGATGATGTGATTGATGAACTCGGTTCGCGAAAAGAGATCGAACACGTGCACACGATTCTCGAACGCGGAACCTCAGCGGATCGGCAACTCCAGGTCTACCGCGAGACGAATGATCTGAAGGCTGTGGTGGACGATCTGATTAAGATGACGATGGAGAACGTTCCGGAGAGTCAGCCGATTAGCGCGCCGAGACCGACTACGACTGCATCGACGATCGCGAAGTGAGCCACAGATTTACACGGACTTACACGGATTTTCGACCCAGGTAATACTGCCAGAGCATGCGTGCGGCGACAGCGCGATGTGGCCGCCACGCTTCGGCGACTACTTCTAACTCGTCAGGCGATGGTCTTGTAGAGAGTCCTTTCAGTTCCTTGATCGCGACTGCCAGCGCCAAATCTCCCGCAGGCCAAATATCCGCGCGTCGCATCGCCATCAGCAAGTAAATATTGGCGCTCCACAACCCAATCCCTTTTATCCCTGTTAACTTTTCTAACACCTGGTCGTCGCTCAGTCTCGAAAGACTTTGGAAATTCAAACCACCACTAACAAGCGACTCCGACAGGTGCAACAGATAACTCGACTTCTGTCGCGTAACTCCCAAACCTCGCAAATAACTTTCTCCGACCTCAGCAAAACGTACCGGTGTAAACGGCTGAATGGCTGTTTCCAGCCGCAACAACATCGACTTTGCCGAACTCAGCGACACTTGTTGTTCGAGGATGATATGGACCAGCGTGCGAAAACCGGCGGCGCGTTGCCAAAGCGGTGGATCGCCGTACGTGGCGTGAATGTTTGCGAGTAAGCGATCGCGAGCGGCGAGTTCGCGCGCCGCCAACGCGAGAGTCTTCTGCGTCAGCGGCCGGAGTAGTACTGAAGACAAGACTTTTAACTCGTCGCGAGGATCAGGAAGTTCTCAAACAGGATGCGGCCGTCGCGCGACTCGTTCGGATGCTCCCAACGCGTACGGCTCTTGTTCCAGTCTTCAAACGACTTCTCGAGATGAAACTGCACCGTGTAGATCAACTGCCCCTCAGTGCGTTTCACCATCATTTGATTGCGGCAGAGATACGATGTTGCTAACAACTGAAAACCGTCAGGGATGCGATCGAGTTGCAGACCGTGGTTCTGCCAGACGTGGAGAATGCGTGAACCTTTTGCCTCCCTTGGTGTTTCGCAAACCGCGATGTTGGTGAAGATCGGATCGCCGGGTTCCGTAATGCGCACGTAACGATACTGGTATTCCTGCGGACGCCCAGCACGTTGTTCGTGTTGCTCGAGATTCGCAAGCGTGACGACGCGAGCGCCGAAGCTTAACCCGACAAGTTGATGACCACCACAGATCGCCAGCACGGGTATTTTGGTCGTGCGAATGAAACTGCCGAAGTTGTCGAGAATCGATTGCTGGTAATAATCAAAATCGCGCAACGTGCCGCTAAGCACGATCGCGTCGGGTGCAAACTCTGCCGCCGCTTCCGCGATCTCTGAAACGTGCGCTACATGCGTTTTGTGGTCTTTCACGAGACGCGCGATGTTGGCGAGAATGTTATCGACCGCCATGCCGGCGATCAGCCGTTCGCGTTTGAGTTCGTTGGCGAGCGTGGCGCCCCATTCGGCGCGCGCCACTTCTGAAAGATCGTTTTCGTCGCGCAGCAGGTTATCGATTACCAGCACGCGCGCCTTTTCAATGCGCTGTTCTACCGGCTCGTAGCGACAGAACGTTTGCTGGTTAAAAGGAAAGGGAAGCGAAGCCGAGAACTCGGCCGGTTGCGTTATGGGGGAAATTTCAAGCAGTTCCTGGGTCATTTTTTATCGGTTACGTGTCGTTAATTTAAACTCCGGAATTTTCGTGCCCGCGCCCGCCGCGGCGATTTCCGCGCGAATCTCAGCAACTAGCGAGCCACGCACGCGATTTTTGAAGCTGGTGCTCTTTGCCTTGGCCTCCTGGTCAACCAGCAACAACATTCTATACCACGACGACTCCAATTCGTCCGCCAATTGCGAGATCTTCGTAATATCGTAGGGCACTGCGACGTCCTTCGCGCCCAGCCGCGCAAACACCGAAAGATATCTCGCCGTCGCCAAATCCGGGCAGAGCAGCCGCTTGCGACCGACTTTCAACTCGACACCCAGCAATGTGTGCTGGATGAGAACACGTTTTGGGGTTCCTTCGATCGCAAAGTGATACGAGCGCGTACGCAAGTTGAGAATCCGTTCGCGATAGATTCGGGGCAGCCAGGTTTCGCCGAGTCGGTCGCGAATCTGTTGCGCGCAGGCTTCGACAGTCACGCTATTTCTGTGTTTGTGTTTGAGTAAAGAGCTGCGACTCGATCTTCGTCTGGAACGCGTTGATGACGCGGCCCGGAAAGACACCGAGATAAAGCACGCCAAGCACCGTCAGCACCAGGGTCACCGCCACGCTCGCCGGAATCCGCGGCGCCTGCCACGCGGTAGTACGTTCGCCAAAGAACATCACGATGATCAAGCGCAGGTAATAGTAAGCTGAAACCGCCGTGTTGAGTACGCCGATGACGACCAACACGTAATAGCCCTGCTCGATCGCCGCGCCAAAGACCATGATCTTTCCGATGAAGCCGGCAGTTAGCGGCATGCCCAACAAACTCAGCATGAACAGACTCAGCGAAAACGCCAGCACCGGCGATTGGAAACCGATGCCACTGTAGTCTTCGATCGCAGTACGCCGATCGCCGCTGCGCGCGATTATCTGGACCACCGCAAACGCGCCGATGTTCATAACCGCGTAAGTGAGCAGATAGAAGATGACGGAGGTGATCGCAGCGTTGCGTTTTGCCGGATCGGTAGCCGTACCCGCGGCGACAAAACCCACGAGCGCGTAACCTGCGTGCGCGATCGACGAGTACGCGAGCATTCGTTTGATGTTGTTCTGCACGATCGCAACGACGTTGCCGAGCGTCATCGTGAGGATCGCCATCACCGCGAGAGTGCTGACCCACGTTTGATGAAGACTACCGGCAGTAGCGCTCGAAACAACAAACGGCAAACCGAAGATAAACACGCGCATGAACGCCGCGAATCCCGCGGCCTTCGGACCGGCAGCCATGAACGCGGTCACCGGCGTGGGTGCGCCTTCGTAAACGTCCGGCGTCCAGATGTGAAACGGCGCGGTCGCGATCTTGAAACCAAAACCGACGAGCATCATCGCGGCGCCCGCATAGAGCAGCGCGGGATACTGCGCCT
>DATNJO010000464.1:0-6228 GCA_035603895.1 Pyrinomonadaceae bacterium | reverse complement strand
TTCTATGACGGCACTGCCTGGTTCAAGGGAAACAAGATCAAATCCGATTAGCCGTCCCACAGGAGGCTGTGGTGCGTCACCACTTATCATTGCTTTAGCCAGATCTATCATTTTCGTCATTGTAGTCACACCTGCTACTGCCACTAGTATTAATGCCATCAGACTCGCCATGCGATTATACGATCGATGTACACCGTCAACGCGTTCATCAACCAGAATCGTGACGGGTCACACGTTCGCTTCACGACTGAGAAGCTGGCGTCGACGCAATTACGAGGAGGGATCTCCTGGTACACCGCACTGTAGGAATGAGCGACGACTAAACGCCCTCATCAGCAGAGTCAGACTACGTTCAATGCAGTCGATTGCTGATTTACCGCAAGTAGCAAACGCACGCAGGTGAGAACGTCTTAGTGGAACTCGGTGTTACCACAAGGCATCATGACGTTCGAAAACACCAAAAGCTTCGTGCAATTCGATGCCTCCGGGAAGCATGCCTGAGTAGGTGCCGAACCAATGGAAATATTCGGAACGAATAACCAGGAAATTGTCGTGATGCTCAAGCAATGCTTCGCGTTTAAAGCGAAGGGTTCCGCCTTCAGCGAAGCCGACGGTTAAAAGATCCTCTGAGAAAGTATTGGGGCCAATCTCCCGTGCATCCCCTTCGATCCAGATGGTGCGCTCACTATTGCCGGGGCTGTCAAAAAGGCCGGTGATGGCATTGAAGGCAACGAGGCGGCCGTACTGATCAGTTCCGGCAGCGGCTGCCCAACGCCAATGCGTATGTCGCTCATGATAGCCGCTGTTGATGTCAACGAATACTACCCCCGTGACCGCCCGAGTTGTGCTGCCATAACGCACCGTTCCATGCGCTTGCCGGCAGTAATCCTTATGCGACCAAATGTACGCACGCTGAGCAGGGCGGTAAACCTCGAAGCTTGAGCATGATTGATAGGTCACATCGATCGCCACGTCACTATCGTTTACTTGCAAGCGATTCGGTTCGATTAGTACATATCACTTGAACAGGTGTGAACGTTCACGAAACTCTTGGGCTGCTCGATCCCAGATAGCCCAGTATTCCTGCCGCAGAGGCCCAACACTCACACGCGCCGCGCAAAAAGACAACTCACTACTCCAAAATGAAACGTAATGCCAGCGCTTGCGCAATTGACCAGCGCGAAATAGTGAAAGGTGGTCGGGTGGCAAGGGAACAGTGGGACGGTCAATGCCACTGCCGCGATATGGTTGCTCAGGTGGTGCGGGTGTGATTTCCTGAGAACTTGTCATCATACTCGAATCGACGAGCACTCGGAATGTGGCTCTTCAACGAAAGCGTCTAACCAAATCGGAAGGACAAGAAAATGATCTGCTGCTTGCTGAAGTGCCACGTACTTCGCCAAGCGTACTTGACGAGCCTGGTGGAGTAAAGAGCATCGGGGTTTGTTCAGACACGCTGATGCAAAAGTATGTCGACGTTGCTTCTTGCCGCAAGTTGCGCCAGTGAAAGTCAGGCGAGCTCAAAGCGCCGGATTGGGAGGACACGAGATGAATCAGCGTTACGTCTTTGGGGACAAAGTCACAAATGGATGGAGGCACGAAGTAGATCGATTTGAGAATAAACCCGGTTCTGCTGTCTCGCCGAAATGTGTGATTAAGAAGCCGGGTCGAATTCACGGAGGCGCAACCATGGACATTTCTTACGTAACCCATGCAAGTCTTGGTAATACAGGCAGTGGGAGTGTTACTCACCGGGCTTTGTGGATCAGGGGCCGACTGATAGTGATCTCGGCGTTTATCCTGATGCTTCTGTTTGAAACATCAGTGGCGGCGCCGAACCTGGTCAACAACCCAAGCTTTGAACTAAAAACTTCCTGCCCAAACAATCTGAGCCAGATTGCGCTTGCTACCTCGTGGAGCGGATTTGGTGTGCAGGACACGCCGGACTACTACAACGTTTGTGCGACGAGCGCGAGCGGAGTCGGCCTTCCGAGCAACACATTCGGCAATGAGACAGCCCGTACGGGACAAGCGTATTCTGGCTTCATAGCACGTCCGTCCAATCCAGCTCGTGAGTATCTCCGCACCACGCTGTCGTTTCCGCTCGTCGCTGGCGTTGCTTACCAGGTTTCTTTTTACGTGTCTCTTTCAGACGCTTCGCAGTGGGCCATGGACAAGATCGGAGCTTATCTCTCGGTTGGACCGGCACCGGCGAGTAATGGCTACATCCTCGGTGTCACGCCTCAAATCCTCAGCCCGGCCGGCAACCACATCAACAACAAGAATGGTTGGACGCTGGTCAGTGGTACGTATATCGCCGCGGGCGGTGAAGATCATTTAACCATAGGCAATTTCGCTAACGACTCTTCGACTAATCTCATAACCGGGCTTGGGGGTTGGTACCCTGGCTCCTACTATTACGTCGACGACGTCGCGGTGGAAGAATTGGAGAACCAGCAAGGATGTGCAACAGTGGAGGCAAAACCAGCTGTCTGCAACACGGCCGGTTCCGGTTACACCTACACGTTCAATGTCACGAACAACTCCGGCAAAGACGTCGATCAGATTCTGTTAACGCCCAACCCGAGTGGGAACATGAGCCTCAGCCAGCAGATCTTCAATGTCACTCCGTTTCATCATGGTGATACGACAACACTGACGGTGAACATTGGAGACTTGAAGGCGGGAAGCAAGCATTGCTTCTTCGTCACGCTGATGGCCAAAGACGGATCTTGTTGCACAGTTCAAGTGTGCCCCAGCCTGCCGGATTGCTGTGCAATGGTAACTAGCGAGTTCAAGTGCGGCCCGAAGGGATCATACACAGGCACACTTACTATCGTTAATACGAGCCCCAATCAGATTCAGAGTATCTATCTCTACCCACCAGTGGGCGTGACAATGTCGCAAACTTACTTTGCCGTTTCCCTTGCGCCAGGACAAAGCTTCACGACACCCCCAATTACAATCCAGGGAGCGAAATCGGGAAAGTTGTGCTTCCGAATTAGTCTCCACACGGCGGACATGAAAGAATGTTGTGTGGTTCAGCAATGCATTTCTTTGCCTGAATGTGGCTTTCATCTACCGGTGAAGCTGTCGCATGCTTTGGCAGACCGCCAGCCAACTTAGCCGTGCGATTTCTCAACAGTGAGTGAAGAACCATTGTGCCAAACTCATACCATGTCAGAATTCACTCTGCGCCTGGGCGACATCTTGCCGTGGTCCGAAGGCGCCTAAAATGGTCCCAACTCGGTAGTAATCTTCTATCACTCCTTGACCACGTTTACTTGCAGGTCCGCGCGGGAAAGATCGCCCAAAGTGGCCACAATGTGTTTGTGTACAGAGATGCCAGCAAAGACGGCGTGACCGCAGAAGTCGGCATCGAGGTTTCAGGGCCATTCGAGGCTATAGATGATGTGGTTTACTCAAGCACGCCGTTTGGTGAGGTGGCATCCACGCTCCATATCGGACCTTACACAAACCTGGGCGGCGCCTATGATGCTTTGGCTCAGTGGTGCAAGGAACACAATCGTCCTCGGGCGGAGACATATTGGGAGGTGTACGGAGATTGGAGCGAGGATCCTGCCAGGCTCGAGACAGAAGTGTTCTACCTACTCGAGGGTGAATGATCATATTTTGTGGAAGTGACTATTGAACCAAAGGAAAACTCTATGCGAAGACTTTGCTCGATCGTTGCCTTGATCATTTTCACTACGTTGACTTCATCGGCGCAGGCTCCCACGCCTTCCATTCGGTCGTCCGCCGAGATCGAACGCCGCATCGACTCGATCCTGAGCCAAATGACCCTGGAAGAAAAGATTGATCTGCTCGGAGGCGTCGACGGCTTTTTCATTCGCGACATTCCTCGTCTCAATTTGCCGAGACTGAAAATGGCCGATGGGCCGATCGGCGTCCGCAACTTTGGACCAGCGACTTCCTTTGCCGCAGGTGTTGGGCTGGCCGCCACCTGGAATCCAGCGCTGGCCGAACTTGTCGGGATCGAGCTCGGACGTGATGCTCGCGCCAAAGGCGTACACTTCCTGCTTGCGCCAGGGGTCAACATCTACCGCGCTCCCATGAACGGCCGAAACTTTGAGTACTTCGGCGAAGATCCCTTCCTCGCCTCGCGCATGGCGGTCAGTTATATCAAGGGTGTTCAGAGCCAGGGAGTGAGTGCAACCATCAAGCATTACCTGGGAAACAACTCGGAGTTCGACCGCCACAACACGGACTCAATCATTGACGAGCGAACCCTGCGCGAGATCTATCTGCCCACCTTCGAGGCTGCCGTGAAAGAAGCCCACGTCGGGGCCGTCATGAGCTCTTACAACCTGACCAACGGACTGCACATGTCGCAGAACAAATACTTGCTAACCGATGTGCTGAAGAAGGAATGGGGCTTCGACGGACTGCTCATGTCCGATTGGTCTGGAACCTATGACGGGCTCGAGGCCACTAACGCTGGTCAGGATCTCGAGATGCCTTCAGGCTTACACATGAACCAGCAGATCCTCAAGCCCGCGATCGAACAGGGCAAAGTTTCCGTGACTACTGTTGATGACAAAGTGCGTCGCATTCTCAGGACCGCCCTGCGCTTTGGCTGGCTCGATCGCGATCAGACCGCACTATCGATTCCCCGGTATAACCTGCAAGGCCGCCAGTCGGCGCTCAATGCCGCGCGTGAAAGCATCACTCTGTTAAAGAACGATGGTGGTCTGTTGCCGCTTAGTAAGAGCAAGATCAAATCCATACTGATCATTGGTCCAGACGCCTACCCGGCAGTTCATGTTGGCGGCGGCAGCGCCGACGTGCAGCCATTCGCGGCTATCAGTTATCTCGAGGGTCTGGCGACCTATGCCGGCAAGGATCTTCAGGTTTATTACGACCGTGGTCTGCCCACGTACAGCGATTTGGCAAATGCGACCAATTTCACTACTTCTCAGGCTGGTGGAGAACCGGGACTAAGAGCGGAATACTTCAACAACCTGGACTTGAAAGGCACACCGGTGATTTCGCGCACCGAACAGCACGTCGATTACGGAACCGCGGCGCGCTTGCTGTTCCCGGAGCAGACGCTCTCGTCACGTTGGACCGGTTATTACACGCCGCAAGAATCAGGCTCTTACGAGGTCTTCGTACAGACGACCAGAGAACGCGGCGGTTCCTACCGTCTCTATGTTGATGACAAACTCGTCCTGGACAATTGGACCACACTTACCGCGCTTGCTGACTATCGCACGCTTCGCCTGGATCCCAAGCCGCACAAGATTGTTTTAGAGCAAACAGGTCGCAGTGATCGACGGGCTGCGCGCCTCAGGATGGGAGTTGTTCGCACTGGACAACTCGTTAGCACCAGCGCGAAAAGACTGGCTGTGAGCAGTGACGTTGTGGTGGTAGCCGCAGGTTTCGACTCTGAGTCAGAAGCTGAAAGCGCGGACAGAACGTTTCGCCTGCCGCTTGGACAAGACGAGTTAATTCAGGAAGTGGCAGCGGCAAACAAGAACGCGATCGTTGTCATCACGTCTGGCGGCGGTGTGGATATGAACGGCTGGCTTGACCGCGTTCCGGGGCTGATCCAGGCGTGGTATCCCGGACAGGAGGGCGGCACAGCACTGGCTGAAATTCTGTTCGGTGATGTGAATCCTTCCGGTCGCTTGCCAGTAACCTTCGAGCGCCGCTGGGAAGAGAACCCGGTCCACGATAGCTACTATCCTGAAGCGGGCACTAAACGCGTCCTATATAAGGAAGGAGTATTCGTTGGTTATCGTGGTTACGAGCACAATGGTACCAAGCCCTTGTTCCCGTTCGGGTTTGGACTCTCGTACGCGAGTTTCACATACAGCAACTTGTCAATTAAGCCAATGGCGAACAGTGAATCAGGTCCGCGCTATGAGGTTTCGTTCGAGGTTAAGAACACAGGAACACGCGAAGGCGCCGACGTGGCCCAAATTTACGTGGGCGACACGCACACGAAAGTTCCGCGACCAGCGAAAGAGTTGAAAGGATTTTTCAAAGTGAGCCTTCGTCCCGGCGAGACCAGGAAGGTTTCGGTCATCCTCGACAGCCGCGCTCTATCCTATTATGACGTCAGTGCAAAACAATGGCGCGCGGAACCAGGCGATTACAATGTGCTCGTTGGCCGCTCGTCCGAGCAGATCGAACTACGCGGCAAACTCACGTTCCCAACGCCCGCTGGAGGAACCGGCAAGTGAGTCCATTGGGCAGACGTGG
>DATNJO010000463.1:0-2229 GCA_035603895.1 Pyrinomonadaceae bacterium | reverse complement strand
CCAGCTTGGTCAGCGGTTGAATGAGTTTGGGATTGACGAGACGTTGAAACAGTCAGTTTTCGAGCAGCGAGTAAAACTGGCGGGAGTGGAGATTCCGAACACTGTCGATGCTTCCACTCAGCAGACGCTGAAACAGGTGGTCGCTGGATCGTTTGTGTCCGGTTTTCGACTCATCATGCTGCTGTCGGCGGGGCTGGCCGTGGCGAGCGCCGTCGCATCGTGGTTACTAATCGGCAGGTCACGCCCGATTCACACCCGCAAGCATTGAGACCAACCAGACCAACAGAAATGCTCCCACCGCAACGGCTGCACTAAGGAGATAGACCAGCCAGGTTTCGATGAGTTCCGACGTCTTCTTCTCTTCGATCATGGGGAGATCCTCTACTTTGAGTATTTGAGTTTTGAGATTACAATCCAGACGCGCGATAAGTCCTCAGGCAGTACTCAAGAATTCCTCAATGAGGTTTCTCAAGCCGGTTTTTATGGGGAAACAGGACAATCTCACTTATGAATTTGGTCGTTTCCGCTTAAATGTGGCGGAGCGCGTCCTATTGCGCGACGGCGAAGTCGTGCCTCTCACTCCGAAAGTCTTCGACATTCTGTTGACGCTGGTTGAAAACCGCGGACAAGTTGTTTCGAAAGAAGACCTGATGAAACGTGTCTGGCCTGACACGTTTGTCGAAGAAGGAAACCTGACTCAAAACATTTCGCTTTTGCGAAAGGCACTCGGCGAGAGTCAGGGCGGAGTGCAGTTTATCGAGACAGTGCCGCGTCGCGGCTACCGGTTTGTGGCGCCAATTAATGAGACGTTCAATGAAAGAGCTAATGAGCCGGCGGCTTTTGCGCCGGTGAATTCCGCTGAGATTCCGGTGCCGGCTGCTGTTGCGGCGGCGCCGAAGAAACGGACTCCGGCGTTTGTATTGGCGGCCGGGCTCGTAATCGCCGGAATCATCGGCGTGATGTACTTCACGAGTAAGGCTGGCGGGAACACGGCAGCGATTTCGTCGATCGCGGTGTTGCCGTTTATCGATGAGTCTTCCGATCCGGATGCTGAATATATCAACGACAAAATCGCTGAGAGTTTGATCAATAGCCTGTCGAAGTTGCCGCAGTTGCGTGTGGTGCCGCGCAGTGTGGTGGCGGGTTACAAAGGAAAGGCGATCGACCCGCGCAAGATCGGCGAAGAGTTGAACGTGCGCGCGGTGGTGACTGGCCGAATGCGCCGTCACGGCGACATCATCAGTATTCAAGCTGACCTCATCGATCTGCAAAACGTCGCGCAGCTTTGGGGACAGCATTACGACCATAGAGTTTCGGACGTGCTGCTGGTCCAGGACGACATCTCGCGCGACATCTTCGAAAACCTGCGTTTGAAACTGAACGTCGAGGAGAAGAAACAGCTCGATGCTTATCGTCTTTACATGAAGGGCCGCAACGCGTGGAACAAGCGCACGGGCGACGCGTTACAGGAGGCGATTCAGTTTTTCAACCAGGCGATTGAGATCGATCCGAACAATTCCGCCGCGTATGCCGGACTGGCCGACTGTTACAACATGCTTGTTGTTTACGGCCGGCTGCGGCCCTCGGAAGGTTTTCCGAAAGCGAAAGAGGCGGCGGCGAAGGCGCTCGAGATTGATGAGAGTTCCGCGGAAGCCCACAGTTCGATGGCTTTCATCAAGTTTCGTTGGGACTGGAATCGCACTGAGACGGAGCGTGAGTTTCAAACAGCGATCAAGTTAAAGCCGTCTTATGCCCCGGCGCACCAATGGTACAGCTCGTATTTGGTGGCGGTGGAACGCTTTGACGAAGCGATCGCGGAAGCGAAGCGGACTGAAGAACTGGAACCGCTGTCGTTTGTGGCGAGTTCGCATCTCGGCTGGATTTATTACTTGTCGGGAAAGAACGACGAGGCGATCGTGCAGTGCCGGAAGATTCTCGAACTCGATCCGAGTTCATTTCCCGCGCGGCGATATCTAGGCTTGGCGTATGAAGCGAAGGGCATGCACGCGGAAGCGATCGCTGAGTTTCAGACTGGCGTGAAGCTCTCGGGCAGTCCGCTGATGCTTGCTTTGTTGGGTCACGCTTATGCAGTTGCGGGCAAGAAAGCTGAGGCGCAACAGGTGCTCAACGACCTTCAGCAATTGCAAGAGCAGCGTTATGTCTCGCCCTACACTGTTGCTGCAATCCATGCCGGACTCGGCGATCAGGAACAGGCGTTCAAATGGTTGG
>DATNJO010000462.1:0-4104 GCA_035603895.1 Pyrinomonadaceae bacterium | reverse complement strand
GAGCCGATGGCGATCGGGCGCAACTTCCTGGTGAAGATCAACGCGAACATCGGCAACTCCGCGGTGAGCTCGGGGATTCAGGAAGAAGTCGAGAAGATGACGTGGTCGACGCGCTGGGGCGGCGACACGGTGATGGATCTTTCAACCGGCAAGAACATTCACGCCACGCGCGAATGGATCATTCGCAACTCGCCGGTGCCGATCGGCACGGTGCCGATCTACCAGGCGCTCGAGAAGGTTGGTGGCAAAGCTGAAGATCTAACGTGGGAGATCTTTCGCGACACGTTGATCGAACAGGCCGAACAAGGCGTTGATTACTTCACGATCCACGCCGGCGTGCGGCTCGCTTACATTCCGCTGACGGCGCGTCGCACGACGGGAATTGTGAGTCGTGGTGGTTCGATCATGGCGAAGTGGTGTCTCGCGCATCATGAAGAGAGTTTTCTTTACACACGCTTCCGAGAGATTTGCGAGATCATGGCTGCTTACGACGTTTCGTTTTCACTTGGGGACGGTTTGCGACCCGGCTCGATTGCCGATGCGAACGACGAAGCCCAGTTTGCCGAGCTCGAAACGCTTGGTGAGTTGACGAAGATCGCGTGGGAAAACGATTGCCAGGTGATGATCGAAGGGCCGGGCCACGTGCCGATGCACTTGATCAAAGAGAATATGGACAAGCAACTCGAAACTTGTCAGGAAGCACCGTTCTATACGCTTGGTCCGTTAACAACCGACATCGCGCCGGGCTACGACCACATCACTTCGGCGATCGGTGCGGCGATGATTGGCTGGTTCGGCACCGCGATGCTTTGCTACGTAACTCCCAAAGAACACCTCGGCCTCCCAAACAAAAAAGACGTTAAAGATGGTGTCATCGCTTACAAACTCGCGGCGCACGCGGCGGACCTGGCGAAGGGCCATCCGGGTGCGCAGTATCGCGACAATGCTCTATCGAAAGCCCGTTTCGAGTTTCGCTGGGAAGACCAGTTCAACCTCTCGCTCGATCCGGAAGTCGCACGCGAATATCACGATGAAACTCTTCCCCAGGAAGGTGCCAAGCTCGCGCACTTCTGCTCCATGTGCGGTCCCCATTTCTGCTCCATGAAAATCACCCAGGACGTCCGCGAGTACGCCGCGCAAAAGCAGATCGACGAAGCCGCAGCGCTGACGCTGGGGATGCAAGAGAAAGCCAGGGAGTTTGTCGATGCCGGAGGCGAGATCTACACGAAATAAATTCGTTCCACTCGATTCGGAAATGCTCGTGGCTGTGCGCTACAACGAACAAACACGGCACCTCGACGTGATCTTTCGCACTGGCGAAAAGTACCGCTACCTCGATGTCCCGCCACTCGAGCACGTCGGTCTAATGAATGCGAAATCCAAAGGCCAGTACATGCACAGAAGAATTTTGGGAGATCGCTATAAGTACGAACGACTCGATTGAGGATGATTTAATCCTGTAAATTCTGTAATCCTGTCAAACCTTTCCTCACGGAGGATGCGATGGAGATAAACAACCTCACCCACGCCGTCATTGGCTGTGCGTATAAGGTACATAACGTTCTCGGATCAGGTTTCCTGGAAAAGATCTATGAGAACGCTCTTAAGATAGAGTTAGATAAACTGCAAATCAGTGCGTACCAACAGAAGGAACTTCCCGTTTGGTACGACGGCAAAGAGATTGGCTTGTACTATCCAGACCTATGGATAGACAACAAGCTGATAATTGAAGTCAAAGCCGTACAGAATTTGGTGAAAGAGCACGAATTGCAATTAGTGCACTACTTGACGGCGAGTGGCGTCGATGACGGACTGCTCATTAACTTTGGCTTTTCGGTTGAAGTAAGGCGGAAGTTTCGTGAATACAAACCAAAGCGTATTTGACAAGATGGCAGAATTTACAAGATTGGTGAAAGGGCGTTAGAAATGCGTTCACTACACTTGCTTGGACTAATGTTGCTGATCATCTTTGCCCTGCCGGTCAGCCATGCGCAGAAGCGGGTGGCGACGGGGAGTGTGCCGCCGGCGGCATTTAAGGATCCGGAGAGGAAAAAGAAGCTTGCGTCGGCGTTTCCGGAGATTGAGAAGTTGTTTAAAGCGTCGGCTGAGCGGATGCCGGGTGCGGTGATGGGGGTCGTTGTTGATGGTGAACTTGTTTGGGTGAAAGTGGCGGGAGTGCGTGAGACAGAAAACAAAGCACCGGTGACGCCGGAAACGGTTTTTCGCATCGCGTCGATGACCAAGAGTTTCACCGCGATGGCGATACTCAAGCTGCGCGATGAAGGGAAACTGTCGCTTGACGATCGGGTCGATAAGTATGTTCCGGCGCTCGCCGACCTTTCTTATCCAACAAGCGATTCGCCCGCGATCACGATTCGCCATCTGCTCACGCACTCCGAAGGTTTTCCGGAAGACAATCCGTGGGGCGATCGCCAGTTGGCCCAACCGGACGAGACAGTACGGGCGTGGATGAAAGCAGGCATCCCTTTCTCCACCGCACCCGGAACCGCTTTCGAATACTCAAACTACGGCTTCGGAATCCTTGGCCAGGTCATCACCAAAGCTTCCGGCAAGCCCTACGCTGATTACGTTCGCGACAACATCCTGCGGCCACTCGGCATGACCTCCAGCACGTTTGAAATGTCGCAAGTGGCGCGCGAACAGATCGCACTCGGCTATCGCCGCGAAGACAACGCCTGGAAACCGGAACCGATTCTCGCGCACGGCTCGTTCGGCTCGATGGGTGGTCTTTGGACCAACGCACACGATCTCGCGCGCTACGTCGCGTTCTTGCTGTCAGCATTTCCACCGCGCGACGAACAGGAGCGTGGTCCAATCAAGCGCAGCAGCGCACGCGAAATGCAACAACTCTGGCGCTTCTCTCCTGGCGGCGCCTATCGCTCGACTACGGACGCGCCGTTACAACTCGGCGTGTCCGGCTACGGCTACGGTCTCGGCGTTTCGCAGGATTGTCGTTTTACGTACGTGATCGGCCACGGAGGTGGTCTGCCGGGTTATGGTTCGTTGATGCGTTGGTTACCTGACTACGGCGTCGGTTTGATCGCGATGGGCAACCTGACGTACGGCGGCTTCAATGCACTCTTCAACGACACGCTGACCGCGCTTCATCGCACGGGCGCATTGCAACCGCGCGAAGTGAAACCGTCACCGGCGCTACTGCAAGCCCAGGCAGACATCTCGCAGTTGATCATCAAGTGGGACGACGCACTCGCGAATCGCATCACTGCCGACAACTTCTTTCTCGATGCGCCGATGGAAGCGCGTAAGAGCCGTTGGCAATCGCTCGCTGAGGATCATGGAACGTGCAAACCGGCAACGACAATCGAGCCGGAGAACGCGTTGCGCGGAAGCTGGAAAATGGAGTGTGAGCGGGGCTGGCTCGATGTGGGAATCACGTTGGCGCCGACAATGCCGCCAAAGATTCAGGCAATCGCAATCGCGCCGGTGATGCCGCCTGACGCGGAGATGACAAAGACTGCCGATCTGCTCGTCAAGCTGCTTGGCTCGTGGGATGCGAAAGCCATGGAGGCGATGGCCGCGCCGAACCTTGATAGCGAACGAACGCGCCGCCAGTTCACGGCGGCGTCAGCCTGGGGTAGTTGCAAACTCGGCGAGACGCTTAGTGGAAACGGCAAGCGCAGTAGCACGCTGCGATTGACGTGTGACGGTGGTCCAATGGCGATTCGCATCGGACTCGATCCTGCGACGCGCAAATTGACGAGCGTGGATCTGATACCGTTACGCGAACAGCGTTGCGTGCCGTAACGCAACCCATCCACAGATTATCTACTCGGCGAATCCTGCGCGGCGTTGCATCTCGCGCAACTGTTCGGGGATGAAGGAAGTGATCTGGTGAGTTTCTTCGCGACCGTCAGCAAAGGTTTGATACAAACTGAAATCCGGCAGCGAGATACAGCTCAAAGGCGATTGGTGGTTGTAGCCAGTGTCCAAGCCAACCGCGCTGTGAGAAATGTAGATACCGTGCCGGCCGAGGCGGCCGCGCAGAGGCAGTAGCGGCGTCGGCGTGTGACCAAACACGCACGGCTTACCGCGATAGTTTTTGTAAAAGTCCATGTCGCGCAT
>DATNJO010000461.1:0-3738 GCA_035603895.1 Pyrinomonadaceae bacterium | reverse complement strand
CTGTTTCTGACGCCGTGCGCGCTGCTATTCTCGACACCGGTTACGAAGCATACCTGCGTTCCGAACGAACGGACGAAGCGGAAGGCCGTCTCGAAAACTTGCAGGAACTGGTCAACGCCGCCGTCGATTACGACGAACAAGGTCTCGAAGGCTTACGCGAGTTTATCGATCACTCAGCACTGGTTTCGGATCAGGACCAGTACAAACGCGATGCACCGGTGACATTGATGACGGTCCATTCCGCGAAGGGACTCGAGTTTCCGCTCGTGTTTATCGTCGGACTGGAAGACGGACTGTTTCCCCACTCGCGTTCGGCAACCGATCCCGCCGAGCTTGAAGAAGAACGCCGGCTTGCGTACGTTGCGATGACGCGCGCGGAACGTTTTCTTTACGTCACCCACGCGATGAAACGCCGCGTGTATGGTGAAGAACTCGCTTCCGAACCGTCGCAGTTTTTGAACGAGATGCCGATCGACATGCTGGAAGATCTCAGTCTCGGCAAGTCGTGGTTGTCGTTTGCGCGTGGTTCGTCGGCGATCGATTACGAACAAGGCGAGTTTCGAAAAGAGAAGAAGAAATACATGGGCAAAACTTACGACAGCGTCGATTCGATCGCGGAGTTTTTCAAGCAGCGCAGCCGACAGTTGGGTGAAGTCCCGGCGAAAGGCAGAGAGCAACGAAGTGCGCCTGCGCCGAAGCCGTCGCCAGCCTCCAGTTCAGGCGAGTTCGTGCCGGGTTCTTATGTGAAGCATTCCAAGTATGGGCGCGGTCTGGTTCTCCGGCGTGAGGGCGCCGGAGAATCGACCAAGTTGACGGTGAGTTTCCCTGGATATGGGCAGAAGAAACTCGTTGAAAAGTACGCGGGCCTTGAAAAGGCTTAGCGTTTATTAACGGCCAGCGGCCTTCGTGGTGGCCGCCCCACCAGTTAATTCAGCCACGATCTCATTCGCGTTGAAGACCTTCTTCAGCACTTCCAACATTCCTCGCGAATCAACCGAAATCGCACGGTTAACTGATCCGTCGTACATGAAGTCGCCGACCAGCGATTGAATGTTGCCGTCGAAGATCAAACCAACCAGTTCGCCGTTCTGATTGATCGTCGGGGAACCCGAGTTACCACCGATGATGTCGTTCGTCGAAACGAAGTTGAACGGTGTGTTCAGGTCAAGAGCCGACTTCTTGTCGGTCCAGCGCTGCGGCAGGTTGTATGGAAACTGTCGTTTGAACTGATCCGAACGCGCGAAGAGTCCACCCAACGTCGTGAACGCAGGGATCTTCTTTCCGTTCTCCATGTAACCCGCGACAGTGCCGTATGACAGACGCAGCGTGAACGTCGCATCGGGGTAGAGATTGGTGCCTTCAGTGTCAAACAGTGCGCGAGCAATCTTCGCGTAGTTCGCACGCTCGACACCGGTCACTTCACCCTCATAACGCTTGCGCATTTCGCGCGACTTCGCGTCGATCTCGCGTGCAACCACGATCATCGGATCGGTCGATTCGTCAATCGCCTTCTGACCGCCAGCCGCGAGTTCTTTGCGATAAGCCGGGTCTCCCAGTTTCGTTCCCTCGATCAGTTCATTCGCACGCGCTTCCGGTGTCTTGCCGTCGAGCACTTGCTTCACGAGCGGATTATCAGCGCCGAGCAACTCGACCATGTACCCGAGCGAATCGGTGAGTTTGAGCTTCTCGAAGTCTTCGTGAATCGGAGCCGGCGAATAGAGCGCGTTTTCCAACGAACCACGACGAGCGTCAGTGTATTCCGGTAAACGCTCGGCATTTGGTTTCTGGCTCTCAGCCGCCATGCGAACGAGCGCACGCGCGTATTGGAAATACGTGCTGTTGAAACCGCCAGCCTGCTCGAAGATGCGACGCTCGCGGATGTAGCTCGGATACGTCTGATGGGCTTTCGCGATTGCGTCCCATGCGTCGCCATACATCTTCTGACGTTCGGGGTTCGCAGCGATCGACTTCCGCAGCGCTGCTTCTTCTGACTTCTTGCGAGCCAGCAGCGCGGGATCTTTTAGTCCGGCGAGTTGACCGCGATAGACTTTCAAACTGTTCTGCACGCTGTTCAGTTCGTTCTGCGACTGGCGTGTTTGTTCTTCGCCCATCGCCATGTACTTCTTGAGCACAGCTTCACGCCGCTCGAGCAACCGAATGACCATCGGGATGCTGGTGTCGCGCAGTTGTTCGAGATGCGCGACCGTGTCCAGACGAGATGTCGAACCGGGATTACCAGTCACGAAAACAAGGCTTCCTTCTTTCGCGCCCGCAGTGGACCACTTGAAGTAACTCTCGGGATGCACCGGTTGATCGTTTTCGTAAACGCGGACCAGCGCCATGTCGATGTTGAAACGCGGGAAGTTGAAGTTGTCAGGATCGCCACCGAAGAACGCAGCCTGAAACTCAGGCACGAACACCAGACGAACGTCGGTGTATTGCTTGTAGCGATAAAGAGCGTATTGACCTCCCTGATAGAGCGTCACGACGTCCGAGCGGAATCCGCTCGCCTTCTTCGACTCAGCTTCGATCTTCGAGATCTCTGCGCGCCGGGCGGCAAACGCCTCGGCGTCGGTCGCGCCTTCCTTCACCGCGCCGTTGACGCGTGAAGTGACATCTTCAATGCTCATCAACACGTTTAATTCGAGGCTCGGCGCCTTGATCTCTTCAGCGCGTGTCTTCGCTACAAAACCTTCCTTCGCCAAGTCCTTTTGCGGCGTGCTGACTTCGCCCACGATGTCTTCGACGATGTGATAGTTGGTCAACACCAACCCATCCGGCGAGACGAACGAACCGGAACCACCGCTGTTGAACCTGACCGATGCGAGACGAACTTTGTTCAACCATTCATCGGTAATGTCGAACCCGTACTTTTTCTTGATTTCGGCTCGCGGGACGTTATTGAACGGCCACATTCCCTCTTCGGCGAAGGCCGTAACGTAGAGCGCAGAAACACTGAAGAGCGCCACTAACAGCGCCGCCAAGAATCTTCTTGATTTCATCGACTAATCCTCGAGAGTAGTAGTTGCGGGAGACGATCTTAGAGCGCAGAACCGTCTAATAAGATGCCCAGTTGGCACGCAGACAGACAAAAACGTAAACCCGGGAGGGTTAATAGTCAAATGGTGAAGGAATGGACGTGCGCGTTTTCGTAGCGCACTAGCGAGTGTTTGAAGTTTTGCTCGACTGATCGCGACGATTGATCGGTTTACTTGTCACCTCGCTGCCACACTGGCGGCAAGTATAGCGATCTTCGTTTTGTGCTGCCGGGACCAGCCACAGACAACCGCACGACTGACACAGAATCGTTGAGCCCAGCAGCCACTCGTTAAATCTAATCTGCTTTTCCACCCTCATCGACTTACCCCCAAAAAGTTCGCGCGGTATTTGAAAACGAGAGGTGAGGTTTTAAAGGAGAATCTACGCGTTAGTTTCATCAAAATGTGTTGGCTTCGTCGCGAAACTTTTGGCGGGTGAGTAGACAAAAGATCTGTTGACCTGCACGCTTTCGCGCCTCACAATCGCGCGCATGCGCAGAACGCCGCGGGTTAGTCAGTTTTCACGTTTGTTGCTTGTTGAGTGGCGCAAGCTGAGGCTTCCGACTGCAAACGAGACTGTAGTCGTTGGTGTTTCCGGCGGCGCTGATTCCACTGCATTGCTGCTCGCGTTGAACGAACTCACATCCGCCAGCAAACTCTCCACCAACATCTGCGTCGCGCATCTGGATCACAAACTCCG
>DATNJO010000460.1:0-4305 GCA_035603895.1 Pyrinomonadaceae bacterium | reverse complement strand
TACACAGAAGGCGTTTTTGTAATCTGTGAAATCTGTGTAATCTGTGGTTTGTATGGTTAAAGTTAAGCGGATCGCAGAGTTAACGGAAGCTAAGCTCACTGGTGACGAGACTCGAGTCGTCACGGACGTGAGCCACGACTCGCGCCCGACTGGTGAGGGTGCTTTATTCGCCGCCGTGTCCGGCGCTTTATTCGATGCCAACAAGTTCGTGCCGCAAGTCATGGCCCAGGGCGCGGTTGGTGTGTTGTCCGAGGAGCCGGCGCCGCTCGATTTCAACGGCGCGTGGTTACAGGTGACAAACATTCGTCGCGCAATGGCGTTGGCCGCAGCGGAAGTGCAAGGTCATCCGTCGCGTGAACTTCAACTCGCCGGCATCACCGGCACCAACGGCAAAACCACCACGGCTTACCTGATCGCTTCGATTCCCGAAGCAGCCGGCGAGCCCGTCGCGATGACCGGCACGGTCGAATATCGCCTCGGCAAACAGCGCTTCAAAGCCGATCGTACGACGCCGGAAGCAACGGACATGCAGCGGTTGTTGCGGCAAGCCGTGGAGATCGGTTGCCGCACGGCGGTGATGGAGTGTTCTTCGCAGGCGATGGATTTTCATCGTTGCGATGAGTTGGAATTTGCGGTCGCCGTTTTCACCAATCTCACCAGAGACCATCTCGATTACCACAAGACGATGGAAAACTACTGGTACGCCAAGCAGCGACTCTTCGACGGCCGGTTGGGAACACGTCCACACAACTCAGTAATCAACGTTGACGATCCGTACGGTGTCGAGCTGGCTGACAAACTCGAACGCGAGGGTCTGAACGTGATTCGTTATGCGGTCAAAGCGAACGCGGACGTAACGGCAAGCAATGCTGAGTTCTCGCTGGAAGGCATGAAGTTTGAACTCCTGACTTCCGGAACTCAACGCGAATTTCGTTCGCCACTCGTCGGTGCGCCGCACATCTACAACACACTGGCCGCGGTCGCGAGCGGGCTCGCGCTCGGCTACAGCCTCGACGTGATCACGGCTGCGCTTGAAGTGTGCACCGGCGCGCCGGGACGTTTCGAGCGCGTGCCGCACGACGGTGATTTTTCGGTCGTCGTCGATTACGCTCACAGTGACGACGCGCTTTTGAACGTGTTGCGCACGGCGCGCGAAGTCGTGCAGGGAAGGATCATCACGGTCTTTGGTTGCGGCGGCGATCGCGATCGATCGAAGCGCGCGCCGATGGGTGAGGCTGCGGGCAGTTTGAGCGACGTGGTTATTCTGACTTCCGACAATCCACGCACGGAAGATCCCGAACAGATCCTGTCCGACGCGGAAGAGGGAATCAAAAAGACCGGCAAACCCTACCGCAAGATCGCCGATCGCAGCGAAGCAATTCACGAGGCGATCGCCGAAGCACGTACCGGCGACCTCGTGCTGATCGCCGGCAAGGGACACGAGGACTATCAAATTATCGGGCGCGAAGTTTTTCATTTCGACGACAAGGAAGTCGCACGCGCGGCTTTGGAAGCAAGGTGACTCCCAAAAAAACGCAAAGGCACAAAGGTTTTCTTTCCTACTCTTTGCGCCTTGGCGCCTTTGCGGGAGTACTGTTCTTTGCTCTTTGGGCGACCCTCGCCACATCGCAACCGTCCGAAAGCTATGGCCAACCTACGAAACTCGCGACCATAAAGAACCCTTCCGTCACCGAAAGTAGCGGACTCGTGGCTTCCCACACTCTCCCGGGAGCCTACTGGACGCACAACGATTCCGGCGATGGTCCGTTCGTCTACGCGATCAACACACGCGGTAATTCACTCGGCGTTTTTCACGTCACCGGCGCAAACGCGCGCGATTGGGAAGACATCTCCATTGGACCAGGACCACAACCCAATCGCACGTATCTCTACATCGGTGACATCGGCGATAACAGCGAAAAACGCACTGACATCGTCGTCTATCGCGTCGCCGAACCCGATCTCAAAAACGCCGGCAAAGGCTCGACCAAAGCGAAGCCATCAGCGACTGAACCCGCTGAAGCCATCCGTCTCAAGTACCCGGACGGCAAGCACGACGCAGAAACGCTGCTCGTTCATCCCACAACCGGCAATCTCTACATCATGACGAAGGCAGCGTTTGCAAACCCGGTCGTTTACGAAGCTGCCGCACCGTTGTCTCCCGGCAAAACGATCACTATGAAGCGCATCGGTGAGGTTCATATTCCGAGTATCTTCGGCGGCGCGATCACCGGCGGCAGTGTTTCTCCCGACGGCCGGAGAGTCGCGCTGTGCGATTACTTTCAGGGCTACGAACTCGTCCTACCCACGCGTAGCAAAAACTTCGACGATATTTGGAAAGAGAAGATGACCGGGTTCGATCCAGGCAAACGTCCGCAAGGTGAGTCGATTGCCTATCGTCTCGACGGCAACGCACTCCTCGCCACCAGCGAAGGAAAAGAGTTTGATTTGTTTCAGGTCGAGCGACGGCGATCGAGCAGGTAGTAAACCGGCAATCCCAACAGGATCAGAAACAAACCGATTGCGGATTTGCGTGGTGAATCGTGAATCGTCTGAACGATGAGCCAGCCTGATACCAGCATGAAGATTATCGGCACCACCGGATATCCCCACGTTCGATACGGGCGCTCGGCGTCAGGCAACCGGCGCCGAAAGATGAACACTGCTCCAGTCACCAGCACATAGAACAACGTCAACGCGAAGATCGCATAATCCGTGATCGTGTCGTACGCAGCCGAGAAAGTGAGGACGGTAAGACACGCCAAACTTCCCTGGAACAGCAGCGCTCTAATCGGCACATGTGTGTGTGGAGAAACATGCGACAGTGCCCGTGGCGCAAGACCGTCCTTTGCTAACGCATACGGAACGCGCGCTGTTGCCAGCAACGAAGCGTGGAGCGCGCCAAATGAAGAGGTCATCATCGCCGCACCCATTAACGTTACCGCGCCTGCGCCGAGCAATCTTCTAACGACTTCCGCGGCTACTGAAGATGATCCAGGCACGTCGGCGATCTGTGTGGGCGTGAGCACGTGGTAATAATTCACGTTCACGAACAGGTAAAGCGCCATCACAAGCAAGCCGCCGCCGATCAACGCGAGCGGGAGATTGCGTCCGGGATTTTTCACTTCGCCGGCGAGGAAGGTGATGTTGTTCCAACCGTCGTAGGCCCACAACGCGCCGATCATCGCAGCCGCCAAGCCAGCCACGCCGCCAGTGGTGATCGCTACGCCTTCACAAGCACCGGCATTCGTCATCGCGAGGTTGCCCCAATTGCCGTCGCTGTAGAAAAACGCGCCGAAACCAATCCCAACGAGCAGCACGACTTTCATTCCCGTAAGCACGCTGGCAACTCCACCACTCACGCGCACGGCCGCGCAGTTGATTAACGTCGTGATGATGACCGCGCTCAATGCCACGATCTCCAGGCGTCCGAAAGAAAGCTGATGTCCGCCGGGAAGCATGTACTCAAAGTAGGTGTGTCTGAGCACACCGCCCATCAAATCGTTGAGAAAGATCGCAAAGCCTACAGCGAGTGCTGCCGCTGAAGCGGTTCGGGCGATGAGAAACTGGGTCCAGCCATAGATGAAACCAAGCGGACGCCCGTACGCGTCGCGCACGATGCCATACTCACCGGCGGCACGCGGCATCATCGCCAACAGTTCGGCGTAAGTAAGCGCACCGGCGAGTGCAAGCAATCCGGCAAGAACCCAGACCAGGAGCGCTTTGCTCGGACTGCCGACGTTGCACGTGATGACGCGTGCTTTCAAAAACACGCCGGTGCCGATGATGTTGGCAACGTTGACCGAAATGGCCGCGATCAGTCCCAGACCGCGGACGAGTTGAGTGTGCTCAGTTTGCATAGTTTGGGCCACTGACTTTCACGGAGTACACGGACAGAACTTTTTCAATGATTTGGCTGATCCGTGTTTCTCCGTGTGAGTCTGTGGCTAATACCCTGTGTCGTTGGCGATCAGGTCTTCGTAGGTGTCGCGTCTTCTGATCATTTCCGGTTTGCCGTCGCGGCGAATCAACACCGCCGCGGGCAGTGGCCGGCCGTTGTAGTGAAACATCTGCGCCAGCGAATACGCGCCGCAATTCAGTAACGCCAACACTTCGCCAGGAACGACGTCGTCGGGGAGTTTACGATAATCAGGCAGCCGTCCTTCACGCTCGATGTCGAAATAGACGTCGCCCGAGTCGCAGAGTGGGCCGGCAACTTTGTAATCGCGCCCGTAAGGCGCGTCGGCTCGCGAAGCTGAAATCAAGTGATAGTACCACTTGTAATTGTTCATCGAGAGCATGATG
>DATNJO010000459.1:0-3478 GCA_035603895.1 Pyrinomonadaceae bacterium | reverse complement strand
GTTGGTGCTCGGGCCCCCCCGGTTGGTCGATGCCTGTCTGCGAGATGGATATGCGGGTCGGCGGAAAGTATCGCTGGCGCTGGCGCAGCGACGAAAACGGCCAGGAGTTTGGATTCACCGGGGAAGTTCTCGAAGTCGTTCCGCACGCGAGAATCGTGCATACGCAAATCTACGATCCGGGTGATCTGGGCTATTCCATGGGGAGTGAACCATATATCGTGACCGTCACCTTCCAGGAAGCCGGCGGGATTACGAACATGGCAACCTCGATCAAGTTTGCTTCGAAGGCCGACCGCGACGCGGCGTTCTCTACTGGCATGACTGATGGTATGGAGATGAACTACAAACGGCTCGATGATGTGCTGGCTGAAGGGTGACGAGTGAAAGTCGTGGGTGGAGCGGGATTAGGTTGGTCAGGCTAATCACTGGTTCGGCCGAATGGGAGCGACACCAAACATGAAGACAACAGCTTTTCTCTTGACGATGCTCGTGACGGCTGTCGTATCGGCGCAGCAAAAGCCAACGACGGGCTACGCGCCCGTCAATGGGCTGAAAATGTACTACGAGGTCCATGGCAGCGGCGAGCCGGTGGTGCTGCTCCACGGCGCGTTCATGACCATCACCAACAACTGGACCGGGTGGATCGGCGAACTCGCCAAGACGCGGAAAGTGATCGCTGTCGAAATGCAGGGCCACGGGCGCACGGCGGACATCGAACGCGACATCAGCCAGGAAAACCTCGCCGACGACGTAGCGGGGCTACTCGATCACCTCAAGATCCCCCGGGCGGACCTCATCGGCTACAGCATGGGCGGCGGCGTGGCGATGCAGTGCGCGATTCGCCATCCGGACAAAGTGCGGAAGGTGGTCGTCATTTCGTCCATGTTCCGCCGGGACGGCATGGTCAAGGAAGCGCTCGACGTGTTTCCGAGGCTCTCGGCGGACGCCTTCAAAGACTCTCCCATCGAAATCGAGTACAAGAAGCTAAGCCCGACGCCGGACGACTTCCCGAAGTTCGTCAAGCGGCTCGTCGCGACGGCCACGAAGGGGCACGACCTGGGCGCCGACGAGCTGAAGGCGACCACGGCGCCCATGTTCTTCATCCACGGCGACGCCGACGGGATACGGCTCGAACATATCGAGGAGATGTTCCGCCTGAAGGGCGGCGGGACGCACGGCGACCTGGAGCCGCGCTCAGTATCGAGGTTGGCCATTCTGCCCGACACCACGCACGTCACGCTGATGCAGCGCATGGCGATCATCGTCCCGATGGTGAACGACTTCTTTGATGCAAAGCCGCAAAAGCAAAAATAAGCCCGGCGTAGCCGCTGAGGCTCCGGGTAGACAGGCCGAACCAGTCGCTGCACCCGACGGCGGCCGCATTACGGTTTTCCGAGTATTGCGGCTCACCGGCGGCCGCCGCGGGTGAGATTGTGTGTAATGTGGCTGCGTGTTGGGAAAGGGATTTGTGAGATATGACAAAGAGAGAAGGCTACGAGGTAACTGACTAGCAATTAATCATGATGAAAGCAACCGACCTTAAACACCCACGAATCGTTTACACAAATATTTGAGGCCACACAGATTAGGTTTGATTCCTGCGATTCGGGAGTAAAATTGCTCATTGAAGGAAGTGAGAAACGTCTGCACTACGTGCGATTGCTTCACTAACTCTTCAGATTTCTTTTGCAGTCTGACTCGAACTACTTGCACTCCGGCAGATCGCAATTTGAACTCGGGTCCTACCTTCGGAAATTTGCCAACAACCATTTGATGCGGGTGAAATCTCGTCTGGGATGCGGCGGATCCTGGATGGTATTCGCGCGCACCTGAATAGGATCTCGGCGATTACAGATGCTCCTCAGGCGATTACAATTGCTATGTGACGAAATGCAGACGCTAGCGACTGTCGTTCGTTAATAGACTGGTCCAGTGCATTAGCAAAACGGTCCAATGCAAAAGCAACCTGGCGCCGGGTATTTGCAGTACTTGTGAAATCCGTAGCAGGGAGTGGGAACGGCTACGAATAACGTCAGATCAAGCAGCGAAGATGTTGCTCACAATCGTTTCAACGATGATCGGTTCGCCTGCGTCTGCGCGGCGGATCACTTCGGGAAGGCAGGGATCGCTTGTTTCCAAAGCGTAACGAATCACGGCGCGAACGCGCGCGTCGATGGACCTGTCGCTTATTAAAGACTCCGCACGCTCGCTGTAAGCAACAGCGATGCATCGATTAACTTGAAACGCGTTGTTTTGGTTTGAGTCGTCTGCGTGAGGTGTTTCTTCGCGCACGCATTCTCATGTTTCGAACGAACGTGGATGAAATGGATATCCAACCCCATCAATCTCGGTGATGAACTGCGGCAAGGCATTCAGTTTCGCTTCGACCTTGCGCCAATCGTAGTCGCTCGCCCACGCACCGTATGTGTGTTGTCGCACGGACATACTAAAATTCCAGTTCTACATTGAATCAATCATATTGTACCCGCAATTGGAACAAAGGCTAGAAGCGTCAAAGCAGGCAGTTAATAGAGCTACGAGCGAAAGCATCGTCGAGCAATGCAAACAGTACCTTGCGCTACTCTCCGAATACCGAAGCCGGCTTTACGAGTTGCAGGGAACGCCTGCTGTAAGTCAACAGTCCCAATCCCCTTCTCTGACCGCAGAGGTCCCGGATCGGAAGACGATTCGGGAAGCGATAGAGACAACTACGCGTGAGCGAAATAGAACTCAACTCCTGCTGCTCTCGTTCACCACGGTTAGCGGCTATGAGGCAGTAGAGATATTTAACAAGCGGAAATACGACGGACATGACGACTGGGAACTGCGGGCGAGCGGAGTTAAGTTTCGCGGCGGAGACGATAGCGATCTAATGACTATCCAGGAAGCCGTCGACCTTGCCAGCCTGCTGCGACGAGAAGACCACGTTGCACAAAACGCCACCCTACATAAAGAAGGGTTTATGCTCAACCATCCTTAGGGTTTCACCTACAAAGCTGGCAACTGCTTCCGGCTCGTCGTTGTAAACATCGAAGACTGTTAAAAGTTTTGTGATTGTCATCAGCTCACGGACACTCTCGGTCATGTGCATTAGCTTAAATGCTCCGCCTTTTTCGTCGAGAGTTACATGGCTTGAAACAAGCTGGCCCAGCCCGCCCGAATCGATGTGCTTGACCCACGCGAGGTCCAGGAGAACCTGAATTTTTCCTTCTCGAGCAAGACAACGAATCGACTCGTGCAAGGCTATAGTGGCGCCGCGGATTCGTTCCCTGCCCTTTAGATCGAGGATAGTCACCTCTTCTACCTGGCGCTCATTAAGATAAAGATTAATCATTTAGGGTCCTCAATGTTGTTAATCGTGCCTTGCTTGCGACCATTTCTTGAACATCACCTGATGAGACCTCCGGCCGAAGGCGCGCTGCACCGGTGGTGGTACGCCAATGTTTTTGACAGAACCATTCATCGGTGTTCGGTCATC
>DATNJO010000458.1:0-2366 GCA_035603895.1 Pyrinomonadaceae bacterium | reverse complement strand
CGGCGCGGGTCACTTCGTGAAGATGGTCCATAACGGGATCGAGTATGGTTTGATGGCCGCTTACGCCGAGGGTCTCAACGTTCTGCATCACGCGAACGAAGGTAACGAAGAGCGAACTGCCGACGCGGAGACGTCGCCGCTTCGCAATCCCGAACACTACCGTTACGATTTCAACATCGCCGACATCACCGAGCTCTGGCGGCGCGGCAGCGTCGTCGCTTCGTGGTTACTCGACCTGACGGCGATTGCTTTCGTAGAGCATCCGAATCTCGAAGGCTATGCCGGCCACGTGTCTGATTCGGGCGAAGGGCGTTGGACCATCAACGCGGCGGTTGAAGAAGGCGTGCCGGTGCCGGTGTTGAGTGCGGCGCTGTTCCAGCGATTCAGTTCGAGAGGCGAAGCTGAGTTTGCAAATAAAGTACTCTCGGCGATGAGGTTTCAGTTTGGCGGACACGTCGAACGAGCGAAGTAGACAGGATTACAAAATTGACAAGATTACTTTCAGGGAGAGCTTGGTACACCTTTCCTGACCGCAATTCAACTTGTAAACCTTGTTAATCCTGTCAAAGCATTACTGAGGAATAAACATGTCAACAGTATTGGTAGAACCAAGCGCGGTGCACATGGAAACGCTGAGTTTGCCGAAGGCAGAACCGTGCGTGATGGTGATCTTCGGCGCGACCGGAGATCTTACGCGACGCAAGTTGATGCCGGCGTTGTGGGATTTGAAAGGCGAAGGTTGTCTCGAGAGTGTGCAAATTCTCGGCGTCGGCCGGTCGCCAATGAGTGACGACGAGTATCGCGAGTTTGTGCGTCAGGCGCTGGTCGAGCACGCGCATCTCAGCGACGGCGACAACGAGGAGTGGGGCAAGTTTGCGCAACGCGTCAACTACATAGTCGGAGAGCTGAACGACGACAATACCTACATCAATACGGCAAAGCGTCTTGAAGAGTTAGCCGTCGACGGCGCGAGCCCGAGCCATCTATTTTATCTCGCGACGCCGCCGTCGCTCGCGGATGAAATCATCGACGGCCTCGGTAAAGCACAACTGGCAAAGCAGGACGCGAACCACTGGAGCCGCATCGTCATCGAAAAGCCTTTCGGCACCGATCTCGAATCGGCGCGTGCGTTGAATGCCAAGCTTGCGGAAGTGTTCGCCGAGAATCAGATCTATCGCATCGATCATTATCTCGGTAAAGACACCGTGCAGAACATACTCGTGTTTCGCTTTGGCAACACGATGTTTGAGCCGATCTGGAATCGCAACTACGTCGACTACGTTGAGATTACTGCTGCGGAAACAACGGGTGTTGGTAGCCGCGCAGGTTACTACGAAGAGTCAGGCGCGTTGCGCGACATGGTGGCGAACCACTTGTTGCAACTGCTCACGCTGACGGCGATGGAGCCGCCGGTCGCGTTCGACGCCGACTCAGTGCGAGAAGAGAAGGCGCAGGTCTTGCGATCGATTCGCCGTTTGAAGCCGCAGGAGGTCGGCGAACGCACAGTGCGCGCGCGTTATGGACCAGGCGAGATCGAAGGTGAGAAAGCGAAGGGCTATCGCGAAGAGGAAGACGTAGCGAATAATTCGCAGACTG
Source organism: Pyrinomonadaceae bacterium (assembly GCA_035603895.1). Lineage (GTDB taxonomy): Bacteria > Acidobacteriota > Blastocatellia > Pyrinomonadales > Pyrinomonadaceae > PSRF01. The sequence continues at coordinate 770 of DATNJO010000458.1, read as the reverse complement.
AAACCTATGCGGCGATCGAATTTCGTGTTTCCAACTGGCGCTGGTCGGGAGTGCCGTTCTACGTGCGCACCGGAAAACGGCTCGCACGCAACCTGACCGAGATCGCTGTTCACTTGAAACGCACGCCACAGGCGCTCTTCGCACGCACGCCTGAAGAAGAGCTCGATCCCAATATCATCGTGTTGCGCATTCAACCCAACGAAGGCATCACCGTCACGTTTGGCGCGAAACGGCCGGGCTTCGAGATGCGAACGACTACGGTTCACATGGACTTTTGTTATCAACGCGCCTTTGGCGTCGAGCCGCCCGCGGCGTACGAAACGTTGCTGCTCGACGTGATGCAAGGCGATGCAACTCTTTTCACACGCGGCGACGAAGTGGAAGCACAGTGGCGTTTGATAACACCGATTGAAGAAGCGTGGGCCAGCGAGGGAGCCCCTGCGGTGACTGAATACGCGGCGGGCAGTGATGGTCCAGCGGCTGCGGATGAATTACTCGCACGCAACGGCCACCGCTGGCGCCGTCTCTCTGAGACCACGAACGGCTGCGACTAGACAGGATTTACAGAATTGAGAAGATGTTTTTCAGAGAGGAACGTACCGCACTCTTCTTTCTAAAAACCATCTTGTTAACCTTGTTAATCCTGTCAAAGTTTACCGGCGGCAGAGGCTGCCGACGATGGTGGCGAGTTCGAGGCGGTCGACGGGTTTTGCGAGGTGCATCTGGTAGCCTTCGGAGAGTGCACGGATGCGATCTTCGGTTCGTGCGTA
>DATNJO010000457.1:0-18237 GCA_035603895.1 Pyrinomonadaceae bacterium | reverse complement strand
GACGACGATCGAGAGCACCGCCGTCGCGGTCAGCAGTCCTATCGTGTAGTCTTCGCGTCCACCAGCTTTCAGGGCCTTGGTTGGAAGAAACGGCGGAATCGGCGATACAGCCAGGGCAATGAGCGCGATCTTCAGCGGTGGATTGAGTTGAAACGTAAAGTCGAGCAGCAACGCAAACAGCGGCATCACGACAAACATCGACACGAGCGCGCGCAATAGTTTTCCGGGGCAGCGAAAGAGATAGACCGTGTCGGCGAACGTGGCTTTCAGTCCGATCGCAAACACCATGAGCATGATGCTGAACTTGAGTACCAATGGGATCAGCGTTGCTAAAGTCATGATGTTCCTCTTTTCTGTGTTCTCTGTGCCTCTGTGGTTGCATTTTCTGAGGCATTTATAACCACCGAGGCACAGAGGACGCAGAGAAGAAGTTCAGAAAAAGCTTTCCTTTCTAATAACTCATCGACTGCCGTCTCTCGATCTGTACCAGTCGCGGTGGCGCCGATCTGAATGCCCTTGTAGCTGATAGCTTCGCCGCTACCTCCTCGGCCTTTCTGAACATCGCCAGATAAACTTCGCAGTACGGATCCTTCTCGAACATCGATCCTCTGAACGTGTAAGTGCGTACCGGACAGCCGCCGTGACACATCGCGAGATACTCGCAGTCGATGCAATCGTGGGGAATGATGCGTGCCGGCCGTTCGACAAACTTTCGCCGTGCCGGACTCTCGGCCAGCATTGTCGTCAAACTCTCCGCTTCGTAGATGTTGCCGAAGAAGTAATCGGGATAACTCGTAACCCAACAGTCACACTGGGCCACGTAGCCGCGTGCGTCGATCGAAATGAATTCATCGGCGCAGTTCGCCTGCCAGATACAGGGAAGGCAACCACTGCCGTCGGTAAACGTTTTCACCAACTCGTCGATTGGTCCAACCGAGATGCCACGTTCGTAACCACGTTCGAGCCACACGTCGGTCAGATCGGCAAAGAACGCGCCGAGTTCGTGTACGTCGAGACCAAGCGAACGCTTCGTGCCGTTCTGTTCGCCGCCCGGAAAAGGCGTGTTGACTTGAAAACTCGAGACTCCGACTTCATCGACGAAAAATGAAAAGAGTTTCTCAGCGCCAACATCGAGCGTGGCCTGGTTTGGCACAGCGATTACGCCGATGTTGATTCCCGCAGCCTGCGCAGTCTGCACGTTGTGTTTCCAGATGCGCGTGTAGTCGGAAGCTGAGCCGTTGAAGAGTTTGCGATGCAGGTTGGGAAAGTCCATCGAGGTGCCGAGGCTGTTGCCAAACATCTGCGCGATGATGCCGTTCCAGCGCCGGCGATACCCGATCATGTTCGACTGCAAGCCATGTTCGACAAACTTGCCGCGCTTCGCCGCGAGGTTTTGAATCAACTCGAACGCGCGCGCGAACCAGTCGGGCGGAATGAGCATGATCTCGCCGCCTTGCCAGTGGATCGTCAGTGCGCGAATCGCCGCGGCGTCCATGTGATCGAAGACCTTCGTCATCACGAGACGCAGTTGGTCGAGACTCATGCGATCGTCAGTTTTGTCTTCAAAACAGTAATCACAGGCGACGTTACACTTGTTAATCGGGAGCAGGATGATCGAGAAGTGATTGCCCATCATGAGTTGCCTCCCGCCCCCATCGCTTTGAAGCTTTCGAGATCCTGTCGCACTTCATCGGCCGCATTCGCGAGCGTGCGGAAGATGTGCTTAACGCCATCGCAGTTGTAATTTCGATCGGGAAACTTGAAGTAGCCGTGACACCGATCGCGAAACTCGCATTCGTGACACTCGTGCGTCTCAGTGTTTAGATCCAGGGTTGCCACGCTGCCATCTTCGTGGACATAGAGCACACTCGCGGGATCGGTCTCGGTGATTTCCCACAGTGAAACCGGTTCGTTGCGGTAGAACGAGAGCAGCACGGAGTGAAAGAACTCGATCGGTTGGTTTACCGAGTTGAGATGCAGGTACAGATCGAGAACACTTTCGAGTTCGGTCAACAGGTCTTCGTCCGGCTGCTGTACCTCAAGCTTTACGGCGTACCGCAGAGAGATTGCGAGCTTCACCGCCTTGCTGAAACCGGAAACGGGCGGAATGGTGATGCGAACAGGATGACTATCAAGCAGACTTGAATAGCTATAGAGCTGTTGATACTGCGCGGGATTCTCTAAAACGATGTCCAGCGGTATGCCCGGACCAAAGTTTTCGAGACAACTCGTGTCTTCCAGAGTTGACGACAACTGCATGAAACGAACCAAGGCCAGATCCGCATCGCGCAAACATTCCACCAACTCACGAGGCGACGATGAACGCACGATCACGTCGCGCCCGCGATACCGATCGAGCAGTTTCGCCGGAACGTTGTAAACAGGTGACGTTATGCTTTGCGCTGGCGCTACCATCCTCGTCGATTCACCCACGAGCCACCGCCACCGGCGCGATTGGCCCAGGAGGCGCCACGATTGGCCCACGCCACACCGCGGTTGTACCAGGAGCCGCCACCGCCACCGCGATTAACCCAACCACCACCACCGCCGCCGTTGACCCACGAGCCGCGGCCGTTGACCCAACCCGAGGCGGTCTCGCCCGGCAGCAACACGGCACCAGCGACGGCGACGCCAATCACGGCCGCAGACCACTTGCGTAATCCCGCAAGGAAATCACGGCGTGAAAGTAGCCGCTGCTCTTCTTGTTTTTCTTCGGCCTGGTTTTCCAATCTGTCGTCCATGACTTTCAACTCCTAGTCGCTCTTTGTGACAGGCCCTTCATACGCATTCGACATGTGCAACACGACGAAGCGCCACTGGCCGTTTTGCTTGGCGATAGTTCCGGAAACGTTCAGCTTGTACTCGCGGGGTTTGCCCTGGAGGGAGTCCTTCGCATTGCAGGTCGCAGCGAGCCAGGCCATCGTGCCACTGTCGTCAGCGCCTCCGGTTTTCCAACCGGCGCAATCGGTTTGCAGCGTACCCGGATCGTAATCTTTGAAGATCTCCGTGTAAGCAGCCCGGATTTCCTCTGGTCCCATCCAGCGTTCCTGTGCGCCAGTACCCATCATCACTGTGTTTCCGTCAGTGGAATAAGTGTTCATCACGGCGTCAAGGTTCTTCTCGTTCAGCGCTTTGTCATGCGCCGCGAGCACCTGACGAATTTCTTCAACCGTGGGCTTGGCGACTGTTCGCGCTTCAGATCTGGCCGCCGAATTTCCGTTCGCGGTTTCGCCGGACGCGTGCTGGTTCGTGGGTGAGCCTCCGCACCCGGCAGCAGTTGCAACCAACAAGAGAACAAAACAGAGTCGTTGCTTCATAGCGGTTCCCCCTCTTTATTTCAGTTCACGGAAAGACCACTTTCCAATCGTTCTTCATATCCACCACGATCCACTTCTTCGCTCGAGCTTCGCCGAGTGCTTTGTCGAGGCGGCCGATGTGCGATTCGCGGTCGTAAGCCCACTCGCGTTGCGCGTCGGTGTGATGGACCAGGCCCATTAATTTCGGACCTGTCCCGGCAGCGGTCCATTCGAGCATCTGCTGATCGCCGTCGGAGTTTCCGAAGGCAAGGATCGGCCTCCGCCCGATGAACCGCTGAATCCCGACCGGCTTGCCTGGACCGTCGTCGATAAACTCGATCTTCGATTCGCGCATGGCCTTGAATGGCTGTTGCGTTTTCCATTCCGGATGGCGGAGGCCGAGCGCTTTCACGCGATCGAGCGCAAAGGCGAATTGGAAGTAGATCGGCTGTTCGGCCCAGAGCGTACCGTCGTTGTCGAAAGTGGCAATACGTTTCGGAACCGGGATGAAATGTGGACCACCTTCTTTCGAAACACCGGAAACAAATTCGATAATTGCTTGTTTGTTTGGTCCATCATTCCACGACGGCAGCGGATCAGACTGCGCCCGTGCCACGCTGCCGCAAACCAGCAGCAGCCAGGTCACCATCAGCACGTAGGTCTTTGACGCTTTGACCATAAGATCCGTGTTAATCAGTGGCTAAAACAGCATTACCAAACGTCCACCCGGAACTACGGCTGTGTCAGCTATCCTTCGCGTGGGACGAATGATCTGTAGATCACCTGTCAGCCTGAGCCACGGCGTGAGGTGCAGGTTGTAGAACGCTTCAAACTGGTGCTCGACCCGCAGGCCGCGATTGCCAATCGTGATCAGATTGATGTTGTCCTTGAGCACACTACTCAGGTCGGTGTACGCGTAAGTCACGCCGAACTCATCGTTGCGGCGGCTCTTGATTAAGCCGTTTCCGCCGAGTCCGACATCGAAGAACCTGGTGATCGGACTGGTAGCTTTGTCGGCGATGGAAACCTGGCTGAAAAAGCCCCAACCGTCTTTGGGACCGCGCTCGACGAGATATTGCCGGAACACGTAACTGATGGACCACGAGCCTCGCTGCGGCTCGACTGGATTGACTGGTGGTCCAGGTATGATTACCTGCCTGATCGCATCGAAAGGCGTGTACTTTTTCGTCGTGACGGCGCCGCCAAAACTATGCTTAGCGGTCTTGCCGAAGTACTTCACCGGAAAATAGACCGTCGGAGAAAGCGTGACGCCGTCGGCAAACAGATCGTCGAGGCCGGGATCGAGCGTATGATCGTTGGGGTCGATCACGGCGATTGAGAACCGGGGCTCGCCGTGTTTTACGTAAGCAAAGCTGGCGCCGTTGGCGACAAGAGGTACTTGGCGCAAAACGGTCAGTGGTCCAATCTGGGCAATGTTGAAGAATCGTTCGTCGCCGGCGCCCCCAAAGAAGTCTTCGTCGACTAGATCGAGGAGGTTGAATCGTCCGAACGAGACGACGAATAGATCTCCTTTAGCCAGGTCCTTCGGAATGATTCGCGTGAAGTTCACCGCCGTGACCGAAATCACTTCACCGGCCGCGCCCGGTGTGATTGCGGCCGTGTTGACCGGATTGATCGAGCCGACTCCGCCGAGTACTGGACCACCCCAGCGTGCTTCCGCTTTGATCTCGGACGACCAGTATTTCCAACCCGCGACCTTCCCGAGATCGAACTTCATCGTGTACTCAAACTTCCCGGTGTACTCGCTGCCTTCTTCGAGGCCGCCCGAGGCCACGCCCTGGAAAAAGTTCGACAGCTTGAACTCGAGCTCGATGCCTTTTTCTTTCCAACGCGATCGCGTACCGCCCCAGTCGCCGGTCAACTCTTGTTGCGTCCAGAAATCCGGTTCGGGGGCCGGCGTCGAGGGCGGGTCGGTTGGGCTTTGGCCATAACCGACGGAAAGAATCGCCAGCAAAACAGCAGCAATACCAGACACTCTGGTGGTGAAGTGCATTTAATTTCTCCCGAACTTTTCGACCGGATTTGCAGAATGGACAAGATGGGCAATCTCGTTAATCCTGTGAATCCTGTCTACTAACGCTCATGCAGATTCGTCGACTGCCGGCGGTGTCCACGTGCCATCGAGCACTGATTGTTCCGCCCAGTAGGTGCGAATGTACAAAGAGAAGTCCGCGTCCTTTGGCGCAGGCAGCCAGTTAGTGCGTTCGGCAGGCGCATCCGCTTGCACGTAGATCGTGACTGAACCGTCCGCGTTGCGTTTCAAATCCCTGTTCTTGGTACCGAGTGAGTAGCGATTGAGTTCGTTAGGCGCGAAGAAGTGCTGTTCGTCGTAAAGCGTCAGCGACCAGAAACCTTTCACCGGCGGCTCGCCTTTGCGAAAAGTCACTTTGTAGCGGTTAGAGCCGTTGAGTCTTTGGCCGGACGAATCGAGGTCCTGATAGAAGTACTTCGCTTCGAGTGGCTTGTTAACGAAGATGTTTGAACGAGCCACGGCTGTGCGGGTGAAGTAGTCGGTTCCAAACGCGGCGCCATTGATCGTAGTAGTCCAGTTGAACGGCAACGGAATGCCCGAGTTGCGAAACTGAAGCAATGGTTCGACTAACTCTTCCTGTGCGCGTGTAGCTTCGTCGATAATTGCCGCTTTCAGTTTCGGATCCTTTGCCGCGGCGTCGCACAAAGACAGAGCCTCGGCGTACCGAACCTCTTCGCCGGGAAGTGGCGGTGCATCCTCAAACAACTTTGGCAGATCGTCGAAGAACGTTTTGGGATGAACCTTTGGCGCCTCGCCTCCGCCGGGAGTAGGTGGCGGTGCGGGATAATCAGGTGCAGTGGACCAATCGCGAATCTTCATCGTGCCGTCGAATTCCGACAGCGGATACACGTTGACTTGAGCGATCAGCGGCTGGATCGCGCGGCGGTCTTCATCCGTGTCGTCCATGAACAGACGTGGACATGTAAAACCGGTGTTTGTCTTTGAACGGAACACTTCATTGATGCCCTTTGGCGTCTTGCCGGTCCAGTTTGGTCCAACCAACAAATAGAAACCCGGTTTTGAGTTGTACATACTGCCCAGATTCGCAAAGCTGTCGGTTCGCAGATCGACGATTTGGTAGACGTAGAAACGGTCACCCATTTCCGGAACCTGGACCACGGCCGGTTCGATATCCAGCGCGAGTGGACCAGCTCCGTAGACCACGTCCTGGTTGGGACAGCAAACCTCACGTTGTGAAGGTTTGATGTAGTCCTGGAGCATGGTGATGCGATTTGGCGGAGCGGCTGGAAGGACGCCGCCGAGTTTGCCAGGTTCCTTGAGGGTCTCGAACAGACGGCGCCGGTTGTAAATATTCGATAACGCCCAGGCCCAGAAATACGTGTCGCGCGCGACGAGGCGTGCATATTGTTCGGTGAACCGAGTACCTTTGGTTGGTCCAAATGCGATTGTTGTCGGTGCTGCATGTTTTGTCGGTGTAGCCATTGCTTTACTCCTAATCGCGCGCCATTGACGCCGCCATCGCTTTTTCCAGGTTGACGTACGTGTCCTTCGCCACGTCGAACACGACCTTGACCACGCGTCCGCCAGTGAATGCGAATGACGGCTTGTATTCGCTGCTGACGGCATCACCGGTGTCGATCCCGACGCTCAATCCCTCGCCACACAGCGCGTAGTGACCGCTTTGTGTTCGAAACGCGCCTTCGGCGACCACTTTGTCGTCGAGGTGGAGCTTCATCTGCCCGAGCGTTTCAAGGTTCTTGCTGATCGAGTCCTTGATGAACTCGACACCTACGATGTGGTTGCCGGAAGTGGGCGCATCCCAGGTCAAACGTTGTTCAGGTGGGACGCCAAGGAAGTTGTAAACAAAGATGATCTTGCCGGCTTTGACGAATAGGGAATAACCCCCGAAGCGCGAGCCTTGTGCAAAGATGACGCCCTGAGATTGGCTCGTGAATTCGACTTCAGCGAGAGCCTTCCATGAACTGCCCAACGTCCGCGCGGCGGTTGCTTCGGGCACTTCAGTTGTTCCGGGATAGTAGACGTATCGACCGCTGGCGGGTGGCGGTGCGTGAAACTCCAACTGATGGATCAAGTCGATGCCGACATCGATTAATGGAAGAACGTTGTTCTTCTTTGCCTCCGCCATCCAGAGGTCCTGTAGCTCCTTGAGCTTCTCCGGGTGTTTCCCTGCTAAATCATGCGCTTCGGACCGGTCTTCCTCGAGGTTGAAGAGCTGCCAAACATCCTTATCGAAATTTCCTTGATCCGCCGGAGCGGGAGCATGCAAGGTTGCCGCTTTCCAACCCTTGTGCCAGATGCCGCGCGTGCCGACCATCTCGTAATACTGAGTTTCTTTTTTCGTCTGCCCATTTGCGTCTGCAAAGCTGTAACGCATCGACACGCCGGCTAGCGGCGACTGTTCGATGCTGTCGATAGCACTGGGCATCTCGATGCCACAGCACTCGAGGATGGTAGGCATGATGTCAGTACAGTGGTGATACTGATGCCGCATCTCACCCTTCGCCTTAATCCCCTTGGGCCAATGAATAACCAGCGGGTCACAAGTGCCGCCGGCGAACGACGAGTAGCGCTTGAACATCTTGTAAGGTGTCGAAAAAGCAACGGCCCAACCCGTCGGATAATGGTTGTAAGTATCAGGGCTCCCGAGCTTGTCGATCATGGCCATGTTGCTCTTGATATCGTCAGGGTAACCGTTGAAGAATCGATTCTCGTTGACCGATCCACTCGGGCTGCCTTCGCCGGAAGCGCCGTTATCAGCGCAGTAGAAGATCAACGTGTTGTCGAGTTGATCCGACTCCTCCAGGTAGTCGATAACGCGACCGATCTGCACATCGGTGTATTCGGAAAAGCCGGCATAAACCTCTGCCATGCGAGCGAAGAGTCGTTTCTCGTCATTTGACAGGCTGGCCCAGGGCCGGACGCTGTCTGCTTCGGGAAGAATTCCATCCGGTAACGGATTGATCGGCGTTAATTCAGTATTTGGCGGCACGATGCCGCGTTCGATCATTCGCGCCAGCACCCATTCCCGGTAAGCTTCATAGCCATCGTCGAACTTGCCTTTGTACTTGTCGATGTACCCCTGGGGTGCGTGATGCGGCGCATGGTTAGCACCGGGGCAATACCATAGGTACCAGGGCTTGTCTGGTTCGGATTGTTTGGTGTCGCGGATGTAGGCGATTGCTTTGTCAGCCAGATCCTTTGAGAGGTGATAACCATCTTCAGGCCGGTACGGCTGATCGATGAAGTGATTGTCTTCTATTAGCGTGGGATACCATTGGTTAGTTTCACCGCCGATGAAACCGTAAAACCGATCGTAACCGAGCCCGAGCGGCCAACGTTTCTTCGTCGCGCCGATACTGAAAGCATCAACGGGCACATTGTGATTCTTACCGATCCACAAGGTGCTCCAGCCCGCGTCACGCAGCACCTGTGCAATCGTCCCGTTCTCGGGTGGAATATGGCCGCTATAACCCGGAAAACCGACGGCCATTTCGGAGATCGACCCAAAGCCGTTTGCGTGGTGGTTTCGCCCGGTCAGGAAACAGGAACGCGTCGGAGAACAAACTGCCGTCGTATGCCACTGTGTGTAAGTAAGACCATTTGCGGCCAGCCGATCGAGCGTTGGCATATTGATCCGGCCACCATAGGTCGACCACGCGGCACAACCCGTATCGTCGTAGAGAATGACGAGTACGTTGGGCGCGCCCTGCGGTGCTTTTTTGTAGAGAAAAGAATTCCAGTCGGGTTTCGAATCGCGAACGTCGAGTTTGATTGTTCCGCTAAATCCATTTGGCTTGGACACAGTTTCTACCTCCAATGCGATACCCGCACCGCTATTGTCACGAGAACAAGAGAACAGTCCTGTTCGTTCCGTTTCTGTGGGCTTTTGTTTTGTATTCTCGCGAGTTAGTTCATGCCGTTCGCGTCGAGTATTCACCCAGCTTGTTCGCAAAGACTTGAACTTCGGAAGGCGCCCTGGTGTTGCTCGCCGCAAGCACTTGCAACGCGGTTACGCCTTTGCCGTAAGTTCCTTCCATGTCGCTCTTCTCGGCTGAGACCACGGACCCTTTCAACGAGATACCGGCAAACAGACCTTTGCTGCGCGAGTAGGAAAGTATCTCGGCACTCATCGAGGCGTCCGTCGACGCGGCAGCTTCCCGGCCCACGGGTCCGGCGGCGATGGAAGCGTCTGCCCCCAACTCGACTTTGTTATTCACCAGCTTCTTCAATCCATTCGTGTTCATGAACAACAACACCAATTCGGTCGAGCTGCCGCCGGCCTGTAGTCCGACGCTGCCGCCTTTGATTTCGAGAAACGCCGGCGCTGACCAGCCGGAGCTTGTGCGACAACTCGCAACACCGCGTCCCGCTTTACCGCCGATGATGAAGCCTGCTTTGACAACGGATGGAAACACAGCAACACATTCAGCTTTGTTGAGTAGATCGCCGGGGATGCCTTTGTCCGGCGTGCTCATGATTTCGCCGAACACTTTCGCTGCTTTCTCCGCTTGTTTCGCGCCGTCCTCCATATCGTCTCCGCGCGGCAAAGCTGGTTCTGCACTTGCTGCGACCTTTGCGGGTTGAGGCGTTTGCGTTGGCTTCGGTTTCTTTTGACCACTTACTGTGGTGAATACCGCGACGATCGTCGCGATTAGAATTAATCGACTCATACTTTCTCCTTCCTGGCAGTGCCCTGATTTCGGAGCGCGGGCGGCTCGCCCGCAGCCTTGGACCACGCACCGCATGATTCCTACTGCGGGCGAGCCGCCCGCGCTCCGAAATCAGGGCACTACTTCCTTCCTTGTTCTTTGTCGTTCAGCCAGTCGGTGGCGGATCGACGCTGAGAAGCAATCCCAGACTGACGGTTATATCGACCTGGTCACCCACCTTGAGATTTTGCAGATTGGCCGCGTTTTTGACGCGGAAGCTCAGCACGCGTCCATCCGGGGTCTTGACCGTTACCGATGGCGCGGTCCGATCGATCTCTTCGACCGAAACCGTGATGGTTTGTTCGGCGTAAGCTTTGGCCCCGACTTTCTCTGTTAAAGGAGTAAGGGATTCTTTTACTTCTTTAGGTTCGGGATCGCCGGGCTTGCGGATGCGCGCAGCCACCGCGAGTGTGAACGTGGCTGTCACTACGTCGCCAACCTTTAGCTGGTCGAAGCGCTTGAAACTCTCGCCGGCTTGTAGAGTTACCAGGTTGCCGCGCGGACCTTTCAACGTTACGGTTCGCGCGGTCTTATCGAGCGCCTCGATCGATGCCTTCATCGTGACGGATTCGGAATCCGTAACCTGCGCACGCGCCGGTGCAGCTACAAAAGCCACGGCCAGCAGCGCGATCATCACCAAGAACGTTCTACCTTTGTTGATTTGTCCAAGCATTGTTAACTCCATTTTGAAAGACTCCAGCCACGGTGTGGTTAGAGTTTGAACTTCGCCCCCAGCAAGATGCCGTTCATCGTCGTCTTGAAAACAAACCCATCATCACTGACGTAGTCGGCGCGCAGATAGCGATAACCGCCGACCAGCGCGATTCGCGGCTTTACCTGAAACCCCGCGCCACCAAACGCCTGCCCGGTGAAGTCCGAACCGACACCAAAGCCGCCAACGTCGAACTTGCCGGTGACAAAAACCCGCGGTGAAAGATTCGCGATTCCTCTCACGCCGACAACCGGATCTGCCCAGTTCCTGGTCTCTTCCACGTCAACCAGCGGCAAAATGCGTGGCTGAAAAGTGAGGTGAGGCTTGACGTGCCAGATGCGCACACCTGCCAACAGATCGATAGCCCCGCGTTCACGTTTCACCACGCGATACCCGACTTCGGGATCGATAATCGTTTCCTTCACTTTTACGTCGATGTCTGAAAAGAACGGACTCGGTGTTACCCGTTTGCCTGACAGCGACATGTACATTGCGTCAGTGAGGATCATCCAGTTTCCCTTGCGGGCTTCGAAGGTGCCCATCATCGCGAAGTCGAGGTTGCGGAAGATGTCCGGGAACCTCGCGTTGACGATCGCGGTTTGCCGCTGTACGCCGATGGTGCCTTTGAGTCCGGAGAAAAAGATGTAAGGAGCTACGTAAAACTCCCATTCCTCAGACGACGCCGTCTGAGAACCAGTCGTCGTGCTGGTGTCTGTTTGCGCTGACGCTGAAACAGACACGAGTGTAACGAAAAGAACCAATGTGATGAGTTGTTGTCTTGTCATGTTCTCCTCCGTGTTCGTCCGTGAAAGTCTGTGGGCCACAGATCCACACGGACGAACACGGATCAAATCATTTTGCGCTTGCTGCCTTAGCTGCTTTCCCCGCTAATACTTTTTCCTCTTTCAGCTCATGCAATGCTCTAACCGCCTTGATGTTGTGCAGCGTCTGTTCGAGCACGGTTGCCGGATTGAAGCTGGGCGGAAACGATCGCGGCGGATACTCCTTGAACGTGGCCGCAAACTTGAACACCTCTTCCATCATTCCGTAAGCGGAGCCGACGTGATTCAGGTTCCAATCCCAGTAGGTGTTGGACGTGATGTCAGCTCGTTCGTACGGGTCCTGGAAGAGGTTGTAGATCTTCTGAAGACGCAGCACCTTGAACGGTTCAGCCCAGACCATCATCGTGCCCGGGACCCTTTGCTCGGCGAAGACGTACTTGTAATCGCCGATGCGAATGCCCACGAGCAAACCGTCGTCGTCGGCATAGAAGAACTCGTTTCTGGCGCTCTTGGTACTGTCATTATTGACAGCCGTGCCGCGTACCTTGCGCAGGAATTGAGACTGGTCGTAGCCATCAAGGTGAACCGTGTACTTAATGCCGTTGGCTGTGTAGCCCTTTTTCAACTTCTCGACGATGTTTGGTTCGCCGGCAATCGAACACAACGTCGGAATCCAATCGTTGTGACTCATGAGTTCATTCGTCACCGTTCCGGCTTCGATCACGCCGGGCCAGCGCACGAGACAGGGAACACGAAACGCGCCTTCCCAGTTGGTGTTCTTTTCGGAACGGAAATGAGTCATCGCACCGTCCGGCCAGGTGTTCATGTGCGGACCGTTGTCAGTGCTGTAAACGACGATGGTGTTGTCGGCGATGCCGAGTTCGTCGAGCGTATCGAGTATTGAGCCGATCGTTTCGTCGTGTTCGATCATGCCGTCGATGTACTCGCTATCGCCGTGGGTGTAGCGGCCGCGATGTTCCTGACGGACGTGCGTGCGCAGGTGCATGCGCGTGGAGTTGAACCAGACCAAGAACGGTTTACCAGCAGCCTGTTGACGCTTCATGAAGTCGATCGCAGCGGCTGAAGTCTCGTCGTCAATCGTCTCCATTCGTTTCTTGGTGAGTGGACCGGTGTCTTCGATCGTCTGTTTGCCAACCTTGCCGAAGCGTGGATCGACTGTCTTGTCGTCTTTGTCAGTCGCTTTGCACTTGAGCACACCGCGTGGACCGAATTTGGTGCGATAGGCGGGGTCTTTCGGATAGTCGGGAAGCTCCGGTTCTTCTTCCGCGTTGAGGTGATAGAGATTGCCGAGAAACTCGTCGAAGCCATTCACCGTTGGCAGAGTGTCGTTGCGATCGCCGACGTGGTTCTTGCCAAACTGTCCGGTTGCGTAGCCGAGGTTCTTGAGTAGACCACCGATCGACGGATCGAGTTGGCTCATGCCCATCGGCGCGCCGGGGAAACCGACTTTCGTCAGACCGGTGCGGATGCCGTGTTGTCCGGTAAGAAATGCGGCTCGTCCGGCCGTGCACGACTGTTCGCCGTAATAATGAAGAAAACGCAGACCTTCCTTTGCAACGCGATCGATATTGGGCGTTTCGAAGCCCATTAGACCATCCGAATAACAACTCAAATTTGTGATGCCGATATCGTCTCCCCATAAAACGACGATGTTTGGTTTACCCCGGTTCTTTCCGTTTTGCTTTGCCATGATTCCTCCGTGTTCCTTGAATGAGATTTAAGATTGCGACGTGTCGAAGACCACCTGGTCGTACCACCAGAGCTTCTGAAAAAAGTCACGCGGGTTGAACGAACCGCTCTCTGCATCGTTGACGATCTCAGCGATGCTGCGCCGTCCATCAATGCGGTCGAGCAGCCTCTTTTCCTGTGCGTTGATGACCAGAATCAGGTCGTGAAAGGGATGACTTCTGTTCAATAAGACTCCCGCTGCACCGGCAGGGAGTCGTTGCTCGACACACATCGTGTTGGGGAGACGCAGCGGAACAAAGCTGGACCAGCGATTGCCGGCAAAGGAGAAGCTCGCGCCGTTCCCGCTTGTTCCGCTGCGGCAGGCGACGAGGCTGTGACACGTCATCGTTCCGCGCCATAGTTCCATCGCCGCACACTGTTCGCGCTCTGAAAGTTGGGCAATAAGTTTCGCGTGGGGTGTTGCGGCGATCGAGCCGCAGTGGGGTAAGTACGGTGCCTGCCAATACCAGCGGCCAAATTCAAGGTCGTTTCGTTCGATGAAGTCGAACAGTTTGGAAACGGAGAAGGATTGATCTCGGGGATTCAACAACGCGTCCGCAAGCGCGTCCGCGTTCAGCGCATCTCGCGAGCCACGCAGCAAAATAGCGAGTGGATGATGCGGTGGCAGAGCCTCGACTACCGTTGCCAGATTGTCGATCTCGTGCGCGGAAGTTCCGATTCCCAGTCGGCGGCAGTAGTCCTGGAGCAGGTAAACGCCCGCGCGCCCGTAAGGCGCATAGACCATCAGATAGATCGCGCCGTCAGGTTTCAGCGCCGAGCGAAGGGCGCGCAATCCCGCATCCGGATCGTTGAGATGGTGCAAGACGCCAGTGCAAACAATCAGATCGAAGCGCTGGTCCAAATCGGCGGCGCGTTCGATCGGTGTTTGCTCTAACTCAAGATTCGCGAGCTCATACTGGCGCTTTAATCTCTCGGTGTGATCGAGACTCGTCTTGCTGACGTCAATGCCAACCACGCGGGCCGCGGGACGGCAGAGCGCATACTTCGCCGCCTGCCACGTTCCGCAGCCCGCAATCAAGATATCCAGATCAGCCCGGTACCGTTTGTGTGGCCAGAACAAGTGAAACTCGGACCGTTGCCGATTCTCGTCCTGCCATTCATCACGAGCACGATCCAGATTCTCAACCGGTGGGGGATACGGATGATCGGTGTAGAACTCACACACCGGATCGATGAGTTCGGCGGCGGTCCGATCAAGATGGACCGCCTCCGGTTGATTGACGATTTGCGGTTGCATCAATTACCCGCGCCGCCCGCAGCCATCGTTTTCTGGTTCTCGGCAGCTTTCTCGAGTGCCTGGTCGATGCTGAAACTCGCCGGCTTCTGCCGTGGCGGAAATTGTTTGAACGTTTCGAGAAACTCGGCTACCAACGCCTGTGCGGGTACGAACATGAACGCTCGATCGGCTTTCCACTTGGCGTAGAAAATGTCGGCATCTTCTGTGGCCCGTTCAAAAGGATCGGTCCGCAGGTTATAGAGATCCGGGAGCCGCTTCGTCACAAGAGGCTCTTCCCAAACCTTGAATCCCTTAGCACGTTGTTCCATGAACGTGCATTTCCAGTTGCCGTAACGCAACGCCATCAGGTCACCGTCGTCGCTCCAATAGAGGAAACCTTTGCGTGGATTTTCTTTAACGTCACCTTTCACGAAGGGAAGCAGGTTATAGCCGTCGATATGGACCTTGAACGTCTTCTTGCCTGATTTGAAACCCTTCTTGAGGTTCTCAACCACGTTAGGATCACCCGCGGCCGCAGCGAGTGTCGGCAGCATGTCAGTATGCGAGAAGAGTTCGTTGGAAACTGTTCCGGGTTCGATCACACCCGGCCAGCGAATCGCGCAGGGAACACGCCAGCCGCCTTCAAAGTTAGTGTCCTTTTCACCGCGGAAGGGCGTAGTGCCGCCATCGGGCCAACTCATCACTTCGGCGCCGTTGTCGGTCGAGTACATGACGATCGTGTTGTCGGTAATTCCGAGATCGTCGAGCTTCTTGAGTAGCTGGCCGACATGACCATCGTGCTCGACCATTCCGTCGGGATAAACGCCCAAACCCGTCACACCTTCCGACTCCTTCTTGAGGTGCGTCCAGATGTGCATACGGGTCGAGTTCCACCAGCAGAAGAAAGGCTTTTTATCGGCTACTGACTTATCGATGAACTTGAGCGCCCCGTCGAGAAACTCCTCATCAACTGTTTTCATGCGCTCGATATTGAGTGGACCAGTGTCCTCGATCTTTTGCGTTCCGTCCGCGTTAGCGAATGAATGCAACACTCCGCGTGGTCCAAACTTCTTTTTAAATTCCGGGTCTTTGGGATAGTCAGGATTTTCTGGTTCCTGTTCCGCGTTCAAGTGATAGAGATTTCCGAAGAACTCATCGAAACCGTGCGCGGTGGGAAGAAACTCGTCGCGGTCGCCGAGGTGATTCTTGCCGAACTGTCCACAAACGTAGCCGAGTGGTTTCAACACGTCGGCTATGGTGGGGTCTTCGGGGCGAAGGCCGAGGTCTGCTCCGGGCAATCCGACCTTTGTAAGACCGGTGCGAATTGGTGACTGGCCCGTGATGAACGCGGCGCGACCAGCCGTGCAGCTTTGCTGTCCGTACCAATCGGTGAACATGCACCCTTCTTTGAATACGCGATCGATGTTGGGCGTGCGATAGCCCATGATGCCGTGGTTGTAGGCGCTGATGTTGAACCAGCCGATGTCATCGCCCCAGATGATCAGAATGTTTGGTTTGTCCGCCATTTATATTCCTCCTAAATAGCTGATCGAATGTCGTCTAAAAACACGCGGCGCGCTTATGCCTCGTATGGACCATACGGGACGCCGTCCCGCGCACGTTCCAACTGCGCGGACCTTTAGGCAGCCCACCCGCCGGCCCCGCCGTATGGTCCATACGAGACATAAAATCGCGCCACACTCTCACTCACCACGCGGAAACAGGGGCGTCACAATAAAACGAAAGCCGCAGTTCTCCGGACCTCCTGCCGGACTGGTGGCCCAACATCGCAGCGCACCGCCAAAACTCACCGGGTGTTTGCCAAACCGCACCAGTTTCGACACCTGAACGTGAACAGGAATGCTCCAGTGATTGCCGGTCCAGTCGTAACTCATTTCGGCATTCACCGTGTAGGTCCATGCATCGCGAGTGTTGTAAGCAAGGAACGGCTGTATGAACGTCGAGTTGACGCTGGCGCGGTCATCGTTTCCGGCAACGGACCAGATGTGATTGGAGAGCGTGCCGTAGGTCCAGGCATTTCTTTGTTGCAACACAAGCAGCGTTGGTCCAACACCGAATTTTTCAGTGCCGAGCAGATCGTCGGTGGCGGTCGGAATCAACAGCGCTGGTCCAACACCCCAGATAAACTTCTTCGGCTCCCGCGGCGAGAAGAAGAAACTCTGAGTGACATCTCCTAACCCGCTTTGGGTACCGATTCCGGCGACGTTATGTTGATGAATGATTGGGAGGATGGTGCGGGAGATGAGGTTCCATTTTGTATTCAGTACGACGGGGATCACCGGTTGGAAATTCATCGTGTAACGCCAGCCTGAGCCGCTGCCCATGCCAAAATCCAGGTTCGACTGAAAGGGAACGCTGATCAGTGACGAGACTGGATTAGAAAGCTTCTTTGCAAGCTCGTGAGCTTCGTCGCTGCCATTTGTAGCTTGCTGCGTTATCGCTGTGTCGGGCGAGCCCGATGGCTCCTGGGCGAACGCACCGGAGTTCACTGCGGCAAAAAGGAACAAAGTTCCACAGAGATAGATAAGCCCATTCACTGTTGAGCACCCTTTGAGGCGGTTTGATAGCGGGAGGGTAAACGAGAGAGTGCAAAGAGATAATCAGGTGAAGTCGGTATTTCAGGCAGGAGAGATTGTGTAGGTCAGGCGCGAATGCTACCTAGTAATTTTACGGGTTGTCGAGATCACAGTCAGAGCGTAAACTCCGCACAGTAATTCAGTACTTCGCAAACGACTAAGATTTGATCCGCATCAGGTAAGCCGATTCCGCTTCCCACTTAGGAGTCTCAGATCGAGCAGGTGGAGTAGTATCTGCTCATACGACAGAAGCCCAGAACCTGAAGTTCCCCCTGGAGTGCCGGCAGGTACAGTGCGGGTACCGCGGCGACAAGGTAACGAAGGGCGTGTGGTTCGCCCCTGCGGCCCACCGATCTACTCGCACAATCGCATATATGAGATGTAACTCGTCGCATCTCGCTCGTCCCCTATTTGCGATCGTGGTATTGCTATACCACACAGCAACTGTGGTGTGCGCGTCCTTTGCTCCACGGCCACCCGCTCTATTAGCGCAATCCGTGCAGCAAGGTTTCTGGCAGCAACACAAAGGGACCATTGTTCTCACAACCGCGTTACTCACAATCGAGGGTCTGTTGATCGTTGGATTGTTACGCGAGCGTCGCCGCAAGAAGTCTGTCCGTCGTTCACCGGCCGAAGCAGCGCTGATCAAGAGTGAAGAGTTCAATCGACGCATTGTCGAGAGCAGCTCTGACTGTGTGAAGGTTCTGGATCTTGACGGTAATCTCATCTACATGAGCGAGCAGGGACAAAAGCTGCTGGAGGTCAGCCGCATCGACGCGCTCCTGGGAATGTCGTGGATCAATTTATGGCATGGCGAAGATCGACAGAGCGCGAAAGCCGCGGTCGAGAGTGCAAGGAATGGTGCTATCGGATCTTTTCGAGGTGCCGGCAAAACGCTAAAAGGTAAACCGAAGTGGTGGCACACAGTGATCTCTCCGATGTACGGCGCAAATGGAAACGTTGAACGTTTACTCGCTGTGTCGCGCGACATGACCGAGCACGAACTCTCGCTCCGCGCGATCGAGCAGAGTGAAGAACACCGCCGGCTTAGTGAGCGGGAATTTTCAACGCTGGTAGAGAACTCTCCGGATGTTATCTGCCGTTTGGATCGCGATCTCAG
>DATNJO010000456.1:0-4445 GCA_035603895.1 Pyrinomonadaceae bacterium | reverse complement strand
TCAGCGGACTTGTCCTGATGGGCATCGTTTTCTGCGCAGCCTACTTCGGCCCGGCGGGTCCGCACGGCGTACCCGATCCAGGCCAGATCAATACCGCGCCTAAACCCGACTTCTTCTTTCTTTGGCTTTACGCGGTGTTGTCACTGATGCCGGATTACCTCGAGACGGTCCTTATCCTGACCGTGCCGTTTATTGTCATCATCATTCTTTTTGCTGTGCCTTTTATCTCCAATACAGGCGAGAAGAGTCCGCGCCGGCGACCTGTTGCGGTCTTGAGTGTGCTTGTAATCTTCGCGGTGCTTGGGTCATTCAACTACCTTGCCACGTTTGCTCCTTGGTCGCCCAGGATGGACGCCTGGACCAGCACAACGCTTCCGGCAAACTATCTCGAGGGATGCGCTCCACTCGAAATACAGGGCGCAGTCGTCTTCCACTCCAAGCAATGTATCAACTGCCACAGCGTAGGCGGCGCTGGTGGCCTGCGTGGACCAACGCTCGATAGTGTCGCGACCCGACTCACAGCAGACCAACTTGTGCGGCAAGTGATTCAGGGTAGTGGCAACATGCCGGCCTACGGGAAAAACCTGAGTCCTGCGGAGGTGGCGGCAGTGGTCTCATTCATGCAGACGCTACACAAACCGTCAGAAGCGCCCGCGCGCGACGCGACACAAGCTGCGTTGGCAGAGAAGTGACCGGATGAGTACGAGCAACCAGATTTTAACCGAAGGATCTCTCGCGCAAAGACGCAAAGGCGCAAAGCGCTACCGCGTTGATAACGGACTTTCTTTGCGCCTTTGCGTCTTTGCGCGAGAAATAGCTTTTCCAGCACGGGCCTTCATCGTGCTTGCGAAGCCGGAGATCACGTTGATGGTGATGATTTCTGCTGGTGTCGCTTCACTATTGGCTTCGGACTCATTTCGATTTGTCGTCCTGATCCACAGCGTTTTGGGAATCGGTTTGCTCGCGGCGGGGGTCGCCGCACTTAATCAGTATTTGGAGCGCGACATTGATAGCAGAATGCGCCGAACAGCGAGACGTCCTTTGCCGGCTGGAGAGCTAACACCGCGTCAAGCACTCGTCTTCGGAGTTGCGGTTTCGGTCTCTGGAATGCTCTATGTGTTTCTGTTGCTCAATGCGTTGACTGCCCTGCTGGGTCTATTGACGCTGATCTCCTACCTGTTTATTTACACGCCGTTGAAAACCAGGACTCGTCTCTGCACATTCCTGGGCGCGTTCCCCGGCGCCGCCCCGGTATTGATGGGATGGTCCGCAACCACAAACAGTCTTAGCGGCGAGGCATGGGCTCTGTACATCATTCTTTTCCTTTGGCAGTTTCCACACTTCTATGCCATCGGCTGGCTCTACCGCGAAGACTACGCGCGAGCTGGTATGCGCATGCTTCCGTCAGTGGATGAAAATGATGAATGGATCACGTTTCGACTGATATTAATCTCCACGAAGCTGTTAATTATCGCCAGTCTGTCGTGGACCTTGATTGCGCACGCTGGCGTGCTCTATTTAGCATCGGCAATCATTCTCGGCATTTCCTTTTACCACTTCGCTTATCAGGCCTCTCTAACTCGCTCGAAGCTCGGGGCTAAACGCCTCCTTCACGCGTCGGTGATCTATCTCCCGCTGCTTTATCTGTTGATGATTCTTGTCCGGATTAAGGGATGAGAGGACGTGCGCAATGGAGACAATAGCGAACCCGATCGTTGCTTCCTGGGAATTTAACCCGTGGATCTTGGTGCCCATCGCACTTATCGGAGCTATCTACGCGCGCGGGTGGTGGCAGCTACATCGACGTGCTCCCGATCGTTTTGGTTTCTCACAACTCACAGCCTTTTTTGCTGGACTGATCATTATTATTTGCGCACTTCTCTCGCCACTCGACGCATTTGCCGGATGGCTGCTGACCGTCCACATGATTCAACATCTGCTTTTGATGATGGTGGCGCCTACACTCATCCTCTGGGGCGCGCCGTACCTGCCCCTTCTGTCAGGACTTCCTCGTCATTTTTCGATCGACGGACTCGGGCCGTTTCTGTCGTCCAGGGTTCTCCGCCGCGTAGCACGTTTCGTATCGCACCCGGTCTTCTGCTGGTTAGCTTTTATTTCGGTCAACGTCGCCTGGCATGTGCCGGTGATGTATGAACTTGCGTTACGGTCACCAGCCTGGCACCGGGTGGAGCACTTCTCATTTCTAACTACTGCGCTACTCTTCTGGTTGCCTGTCATTCAACCACGCCCGTGGATCGCGCGCTCGCCGCGTTGGATGATTCTCCCTTATCTGATCCTCGCGGATTTTCAGAACACCGCACTCTCAGCTTTTCTTATCTTCTACGAGCGAGTGGTCTATCCGACCTACGCGACAGCACCGCGCATTACCGATCTCACGCCGCTTGCAGATCAGGCCGCTGCAGGGGCGTTGATGTGGGTCGCAAGCTCCGCGTTCTTTCTGGTTCCGCTCGGGATAATAACGATCCAACTGATGAGTACGCGGCGAGCAGTCAGGCGATCTTTTGAGAGTGATAAAAGTCCTACAAGGCGTTCACGACCTATAATTCGATCGAAACCAGCGAAATTAGATCTGCTTTCGCTTCCCTTCCTCGGTCGGCTCCCAGGCCGGACGAGATTTCGACATGCCGTTCAGTTGTTGATGTTCTTGCTGGCGCTCGTGGTCGTCATCGATGGGCTCTTCGGCCCGCAAATGGCGGCGATGAACCTTGCGGGCGTGCTGCCCTGGACCCACTGGCGCGGATTAATGGTGTTAGCGCTCCTGGCTGCGGGAAACTTTTTTTGTTTTGCCTGTCCTTTTAACCTTGCGCGACAGTTAGGACGTCGCATCCTGCCGGCCCGATGGTCGTGGCCTCGGTGGCTGCGTACAAAATGGATCGCGATCGCCTTGCTGTTGCTCTTCTTCTGGGCTTACGAAGCGTTCAGCTTGTGGGACAGCCCACGATCCACTGCAATGCTGATTGCAGGTTACTTCGCGGCCGCGATCATCGTTGACGGTCTTTTTGCGGGGGCGAGCTTCTGCAAGTACGTATGTCCCATCGGTCAATATCAATTCATCCAGTCTCTGATTTCACCTGTCGAGGTGAGTGTCCGTAATCTTTCCGTTTGCAACACGTGCAGAACGCAAGACTGCATTCGTGGAAACGAGACGCAGCGCGGATGCGAGTTGCAACTCTTCCAGCCACGCAAAACGAGCAATATGGATTGCACCTTCTGTCTCGACTGTGTTCACGCCTGCCCGCATGAGAACGTCTCGCTGCTCGCTTCGATTCCCGGGACTCAACTGCTCCAGATTGCCCGAAACAAGAACCAGCGAAATAAAACCTTTCGCCGTTTTGATGTTGCCGTATTGATTTTCCTGCTGGTGTTCGCAGCATTTTGCAACGCGAGCGGGATGGTGGTGCCGGTGCAAGCGTGGGAGCAGTCTCTGCAAGCTGACATTGGAGCATCGAGGCAACTGATCTTAGGCGTCCTGTACCTGCTTTCGATGATCATCGTTCCCGCGTTATTGGTCGCGGGTTGTGTTTGGCTCTCCAAGATTGTTGGCCGGCAGCGCGATGGATGGAGAAAGACTGTTTCAACATTTGCGCCGGCGTTCGTGCCCCTGGGCTTCAGCATGTGGTTGATTCATTTCTCTTACCACTTGGTAAGTAGCGGACAAACGGCCCTGCCGGTTATTCAACGTGCCACAATGGACACTGGAATTACGATCTTCGGATCACCTGACTGGTCGCTTTCGTTCGCAATGCCATCATTTGATTGGTTACCGTCGCTGGAGCTTCTCACCCTTGATCTGGGTTTTCTTCTTACGCTCTACATTGGCTGGCGTATAGCTTCTCGGTTCCGCTTCAGTTTTGTGAGAACGCTGGGACTGAATGCTCCGTGGGCGGGCCTGGCTGTTGTGCTTTATTCGATCGGCGTATGGATCATCTTTCAGCCGATGCAGATGCGAGGCATGATGATGCACTCGATGAATTGAGGGAACGGACTGATGAAGTGCTTGCCAGTGCTTATCTTCATACTTCTCGGCTCGTTCGTACAAATCGCTCGTGCCGATGGCGGTGTAGTACTGTTCCAACAAAACTCCGGGTCGTTTACTGTCACATTATTCTCTACTGAAATGCCACTCAGGCCCGGGCTTGCAGACTTCAGCGTTCTGCTTGAGCAACTGGATGGACGTTCACTCATATTGGACGGCCGAGTATTCATCGAGCTTCAGCATGAAGCGGGCACGATCATTCGTGCCGAAGCGACGCGGAGTCAGGCTCGAAACAAACTGCTCTATTGCAGCCTGATAAATCTTCCTAAATCGGGCAAGTGGAAAGTGAGACTGCACATCGAACGTGGCGAAAGCAGCACTGAGGTGCTTGGCGATCTACTAGTTGCCGCGCCTCAACCGGTACTTGTTTCTTACTGGAAGCTATTTG
>DATNJO010000455.1:0-5382 GCA_035603895.1 Pyrinomonadaceae bacterium | reverse complement strand
GGTTCCGTCGGGCGTCGGGTAATCCTCGCCGTAGATCTCCACGTGCGAACGCTGTCCGGCAGCAGCTTGCAAAGTGATCGGAATGATGTGTGTTTCCGGATCGTGATCTTCGCCACAGGTCTCCGTCGCGCCGGCGGCATTGAAATACCTAAGCGACGCGTAACGCAGGTCGTAAGCACGATCAAACCACTTCAGCGCGTGTTCGAATGCAAGTTTCGTTTCGCCGTACGGATTCGTGGGATTGGTTGGTGCGCTCTCGTCGATCGGTTGCGTCTCAGGCTCGCCGTAGACAGCGGCCGTGGATGAAAACACCAACTGTTTGACGTCGCAAAGCACCATCGCTTCCAGCAACACGAGGCCGGTGACGACGTTGTTCACGTAGTACTTACTGGGGTTTTCAACCGATTCGCCGACAAGCGACGACGCGGCCATGTGAATCACAGCCTCTATTTTTTTGTCGGTGAGTGTTTTGCTAAGTACCGCAACGTCACTAAGCCGCGCGTGAACGAATTCCGCGCCCTCAACAACCGCGGCGCGATGTCCTTTGGAAAGATCGTCGTAGACAACAACCTCATGACCGTCGCCGAGCAATTGTTCGGTCACTACGCTGCCGATGTATCCGGCGCCTCCGGTAACAAGCACGCGCATACACTAACTCCCCTTGGGAACATACCTGTTCATTGGTTGGAGGAAGGGACTGCTACTACGAGGGTGCGAACGGGATCGGTATCGAGTTTCAGGTAACCGCCACGTTTGGCCGCGTTGTGACACTATCGGTTTGCACGGATTCTGACGGCACCCAATACAGGATACGGCCACAATTGTCGCACGTGATTATCTCTTCGCCGCGTCGAATCTCCGACATCACCTGTGGTCTCAGCGCCATGAAACATGCCGTACACGAACGATTACGTGCCTCGGCCACGGCAACGCCATCGCGAATACGTGCGCTGATCCGCGAGTACATCGCGCTCATCGGTTTTGGCAGATTGGCGAAGACCTGGTCGCGCTCGGCGCGCGAGGCGATCAGTTGCTGCGATTGTCGCTGTGTTTCTTCGTCAAACGCTTTGAGACGCGCTTCGCGATCGGAGTTGAGCGTGGCGATCTCGTCTGCTCGTTCGCTGAGAGCGCTTTCCGCTTTCTCCAGAGTCTCCATCTGTTCGAGAATCTGCGTCTCGAGCGTAGAGATCTGTTTGCGCGCGGCATCTGCTTCGCGAATCGCGGCCGTGTACTCATCCTGCTTCTTGGAAGACATCAGATTTCGTTCGGCACGTTCCGCGCGGGTGCGTTGTTCGACGGCTTCGTTTTCCAAACGCACCCTGGTGTGTCTCGCCTCGTCGCGACGGCTTTCCAGCGCCCTAATTTCAAAGGCGCGCTGATCGAACTCTCCTTCGATCTCGGCGCGCCTTTGCGGTATCGCTTCCAGCTCTTTTTCTAATCTTCGTATCGTTGTGTCCAGATTCTGTAGAGCGATTAACTTCTCTAATTCCGCTTTCATCAGTTCGGATCATCACACAATCCGAGTAGTTGGTGCAAGCGGTGTCATTGAAGAGTTCAGATCGGGCCGTAAACGCCTCGCGATACCCTGATGCGAGGTGTGACGCGAATGCGCGGCATCTCGATATTGACCGTTGGAACGGTGGGAATCTCGATACGCGGCATCGGGATAACCACATCGGGAATGGTGATCCGCGGAATGACGATCTGCCGTCCCACCGACGGTCTGCCAATCGTTCCCGTGCCAGCTTCACGCGGTGTCACGCGAAACGTCTGCTGACTCTTGTTACGAATCACAGTAAGCGTAACGTCGCCTTCTTTCTTCTTGCTGATCACGCGCGAGACATCGCCCGGTGAATCTACTTCTTCACCGTCGACGGCAGTGATCACGTCGCCGGCTTTGATCCCGGCCTTCGCTGCTGGACCATCTTCGACAACGGATGTGACTAACGCGCCTTTACCCGTGGCGACGCCGAAGTAATCGGCGAGCTGTTTCGTCAGTTCGACAGTGCTCACGCCGATACGGCGGCTATTGCTGAAAAAGAAAGTAAGGTCGTTGTTGTCGTTGAGCTTGTTCAGATCGTTGAGCTTGTTTAGCTCGTTGAACTTGTCCTTATCAAAGAGCGGGCCTTCCCATTTCCAAGTGCGCGGTTCCATCTGGAAGTAGTTGCGGGCGCTGCTGGAGTTCCGGCGTTTGCCCATCGTGGCTGTGAGCTCTTGTTCCGCGCCGTTGCGGCTGATCGCGATCTTCACGCTGTGGTCAGGTGCGATCTCGGAAACCAGACGGTTGAGCTTGCGCACGCTCGTCACGTTTTCGCCGTCGAGACGGAGTATCACATCGTCTTTGCGCAAACCGGCCTTTTCTGCCGGACTGTCGGCGATGACGCGCGTGATGCCGACGCCGCGCGCCTGGTTCAAGCGATAGCGGCCTATGTTTTCGTTGTTGATGTCTTCACCGTAAACGCCGAGAAATCCGCCGCCGTCGATGAAAAGCGAAAAGGTGTTGAGATCCTCGGGTGGTTCAGGAGGCTCAGGCGCAGATTCCTGCGCGAGAACTGGAGCAACAGTCAGAATGAGAACGGCCAGGAGGCCAATCACGTATTTGGTTTTCATTCTAGAATCCTCCGGAAGAGTTTGCGCTTAACACGCCCGGTTGAGGCGGAGGTTCCAGAAAGTTTTTGGTTCAGTTCACCGGCTTGTAAATCTCAGTTGGGCCTTTTAGTTCGAGCGCGATCTTGCCTTCGCTGTGCGCCAGATCGAGGTGCGCCACCGCTTCCGACACCGCCAGGAAACGGTGCACGTCGTCCGCTTGGGGAAACATCTTGCTAGCGACGTCCCATGCGGTTACGCCGTCTTTCCCCACGAAGCCAATAACCTCGCCCTGCCGCTGCTGCACCGCCCGGAAGTACCGATGAAACAGTTCTTCAAAATCATGGACAGGATCGCCATGACCTCCGTAAACCAGCGTCGGCGAACATGCGCGCAACCGCGCCAGGCTAACCAGATATTCCGCTAGCGACGGAAAACGCTTTTTCGGATTCAATGGATCGGGCGAGAGCACGGGGTTGGGCGTGATTCGCTTCAACACGCAATCGCCCGCGATTAGCGTGCGATCGGCTTCTCGTAGAAAAGAGCACGAGCCCGGTGTGTGACCGGGCGTGTGCAGAATGCGCAGACTTCCCGATTCAAACTGTAGCTCCGCATCGTCCCAAAGTGGCGAGCAGTGGTTATCGTCGAGTGAGTCTGAATACTGCCGGACGCCTTCGTACATCCGGCGCATCGACTCGATATCGTTATCAGGAACGCCAGCGCGCACGAGTAGTTGACGATGCTCTTCATACTCGAGCCGGCTGTGACGATGACCAGTTTCCCAGTCGTGGACCAGCACTTCAGCGTTCTTCGCTTCATCGCGCACTGCGCGAGCGAGTCCGCAATGATCTTCGTGTGCGTGGGTGAGAACGATCCGGCGGATGTCGGAAAGACGAAAACCCGCAGCCCGCAACCCTGCACGTAAAGCCTCGGCCGCTTCCTTGGTCTTGGGTCCGGTGTCGATGATCGTCACCGGGTCCTCAGCGATCAAGTAGACATTTACCGGCCCGACGTAGAACGGCGTTGGCACTGAAATGGGGATAACCCGCATAGGTGTTGGGCCACAGATTTACACGGACGACACGGACAAATCCTTCTCCCGAGTTGGTATCGTCCGTGTCAATCCGTGTTTGTCCGTGGCCACTCTGTTAGTAGATGTATTTGTTCGCCGCGATCATGTCGTCCGCGATGCGCTGGCGCGCGACGATCGTGTTCATCGGCTGCTGCTTCGTAAACCGGCGCAACGCAGCCAGCAAGGTACGCAGTTCATCACCTTCCGACATGCCAGCCAGCGTGGTCTTCGCACGCGACTCGATTCGCCCGACTGCGTCGTTGCAGAAGACGCGCGTGATGTCGAGATAGCGTGCCGCAGCCGTTTCGCCTTGCGACGCAGCGAGCTTGCGCGCGCGCAGGATCGAAGTCTCCATCGCGTACGTGTCCATGATGATGTCCGCGATGCCCATCAGAATCTCCTGCTGATCGCCGAGTTTCATCATGTACTTCTGCGCCGCGGTGCCGAGTGTCATCAACGCGACTTTCTTGGCGTTTTGCGCCAACTTCTCTTCAAGCGCGAGCAGCGTGTCGTCGTCATCGAGACTCGGCAACTGCGGCGAAAGCACTTCATCCATCAACGCCTGCGCTGCCGGAAGCAGTGGAAGATTGCCGCTGAGCGCGCTCTTCATCAAACGACCCGGAATCAACATGCGATTGATCTCGTTGGTGCCTTCGAAGATGCGGTTGATGCGCGCGTCGCGATAAGCGCGTTCGGCAGGATAGTCAGCGGAGTAACCGTAGCCGCCGTAAATCTGGACCATTTCGTCGACGACGTAATCGCAGTACTCAGAAAGCGCCACCTTGATGATCGAACACTCGGCCGCGTACTCCTCGATCGCGCGCAAACGTGCATCCATGTCTTTCGAGTCGACCGCGCCGATGCCCGTTTCGATCATGCCCAGCGTGCGGTAGATCATCGACTCGCCCACCCACGTGCGAATCGCCTGCTCCGCCAACTTCGCCTTGATCGCGCCGAACGAAGAGATCGATTTGCCGAACTGGTGACGCTCGTTTGCGTAACGTACCGACTCCTGAATTCCCAGTTTCATGCCGCCGAGACACATCGCACCTAATTTGAACCGACCGATGTTCAGAACGTTAAAAGCGATTTTGTGTCCTTTGCCGACTTCGCCGAGAAGGTTCTCGACCGGCGTGCGTACGTCGGAAAGCACGAGCGCCGTTGTGCTCGAGCCTTTGATACCCATTTTGTGTTCTTCAGCGCCGGACGTGAGACCAGGCTGGCGTTCGATGATGAACGCGCTGAACTTGTCGCCATCGACTTTCGCAAACACAATGAAGATGTCGGCGAAGCCGCCGTTGGTGATCCACATCTTCTCGCCGTTGAGGATGTACTCCTTGCCGTCCTCACTCAGGCGCGCAGTGGCTTTCGCGGCCATCGCATCAGAACCCGAACCCGCTTCAGTCAACGCGTAAGCCGAAATCAACTCGCCCGCTGCGATCTTCGGCAGGTACTTTTGCTTCGCGGCGTCAGTAGCGAAGTAAACGATCGGCAACAGCCCGATACCACTTTCAGCGCCGAGTGTGGTTGCAAACGAAGCGGAACGGCCGATGTTTTCGCCGATCAGCGCGCCGCTGGTTTGATCGAGACCCAAGCCCCCGTACTCCTCGGGAATGCTTGCGCCGATCAGCCCGAGGTCAGCCGCTTTGTGGACCAGTTCACGCGTCAAATCCCAGTCGTGTTTTTCGAGCCGGTCGAGGTGGGGCATGACTTCGTTGTCGATA
>DATNJO010000454.1:0-3785 GCA_035603895.1 Pyrinomonadaceae bacterium | reverse complement strand
GTGATTGAAAAACGCGGAAGCCTGGACGGTAGTCGGTTCGAGTTCAACGCACGTCACTGACTCAATCGGCGACTGCAGCATCGACCCGACCGTCACGCCTGTGGCAAAACCAATGATCAAGCCATTCTGCTGCCGCGGCGCGATCAGCATCGGCAGTTGGCCCAGCATCACCTGCGTCGGCATGTCGTAGATGCTGTCCGATGCATTGGTGCGGCCGTTGATGGCCATCGAGACGGTATCCTGATCCCTGCGCACCGAAACCGTTGCCGTTGGACCTTCGCGAAACATCAAGAGTTCGTGAATGTTCGGTCCGGTCCCTTGCGCGTTGTCAGCAGCGACTTCGCGCGACTGCGCCAACTCGCGCACGAGACTGTCGTAAGCACCGATTGAAAGATCGGCGAGATTCATTGGCGGCGCCAGGATAAAAAGAACAACGACTAGCACCGGCGTGAGTCCAATCGCAATGCTGCGTCGCACCAGCGGGTTCAATCCCTCTCCTACTGGCCGGTACGCAAGCAGTCCCACAAACAGACACGTAGCCGCTGCCAGCAGCAACGTGAACCGGATACTCGTCTTCGGAATCAACACAAACCCGGTCATAAACGCGCCCGCGATCGCGCCGATCGTGTTCACTGCATAACTTCGGCCCACGCGATTCACGGCTTTGATTTGGTTGCTGGCCCAAACCAGTACCAACGGCATCACCATTCCCATCAAGAGCGCGGGCACGAGTATCAACAGCGTCGCCGACACGATCTGCAACGCAAGCAGGCCACCCCACGACGAAATGTGGAAACGCATTCCGAGATTTATCAACAGCGACGGAATTCGATTCAGCACAAACAAACTGAGCAGCAAACTAACGGCCGTGATCAGTTCCACAATCATGATCGCGGTGCGCAACCGCGCCGATCGATCTTTGCGGCCAATAATCCCTGCACCGCCGGCAAGACCAATCAAAAACAGCGCGACCACGATACTGAACGCAAACGTGCTCGAACCGATGATCATCGTGAGTACACGCGTCCACGAAACCTGCGTGCTGATCGTAACGAAGCCGGAGGCAAACGCGGCAAACAACCAAAATCCAGAACTATCCAACTCAATCCGTGTTTCAACTGGAGCCGAAACCTCAAGCGCGTCCGGTCCAACTTGCATCTGTCGTTGAATCACTAACGCAATAACACCAACAAGAATATTGATACTCGCCGCAATGACGATCGTCATGCGCACGCCAAACGCAGGCAGCAAAACAAAGCCTGCCGCGAGTGTGCCCACAATCGCGCCCACGAGGTTGCACGCATAGAGTCGTGTTACCGAATTGGAATCACGACCTGACGCACGCAGTAGCGCCGCCGAAAGCACCGGAAGCGTCGCGCCCATCAACGTCGTCGGCACGAGCAACAGCAAACTCGACAACGCAAACCGCAACAACGTGAACTTAAAGAAACCCGGCCGCCAGATGTAAGCGTAAAGATCGTCGACCGCGCTAAAGAGAAACGGCACGAGCAACGCGTAGATCGCGATCGCGATCTCCATCACGCCATACGCGCTCACTGGCTTTTTGATACGCGGTGCGAGCCAGCCCGCGAGCGCACTGCCGAGCGCCAGGCCGCCCATGAACGCTGCAAGGACCGTGCTCACCGCGAGTGTCGTGGCGCCGAACACAAGCCCCAACATGCGCGCCCAGAGTATTTCGTAAATAAGACCAGTCGCGCCCGATAAAACGAAGCAGCCACAAAGAGGCACAAGAAGCACAAGAGAGCCCGCAGCAGGCTGCCCTTCGTCAAAACCACTCTTGTGCTTCTTGTGCCTCTTTGTGGCTGTACTCACAAATAGATAACGTGACTCGTGCGCCAGATATTCGCAGGAATCGATCCCGGCGCAGCGGCAGTCAACAAGATCGCGTAGTCATGCTCGACTGCATCACGCGTCACGCTCGCTTTCATCGTTGTGTCGATCTCAAAATTTTCCGGTTGCGCGCCTTCAACCGGCACCACCAACGCCAGCCGCCGCAGACAGCGATAAAGCTGCTCCATTCCCGATGCAAACGGTCCAACTTCATCACCTAACACCAACCTGACTTCGGCGCGTTCCTCAATGAAGTGTTTGAGTAACGACGCCGTCTGCACCACGCCTTTTTCAAATCGCTTCCGCAACTCTTCATTCGGCTCGCCGCCAAGACGCGTATCAAGCACGATCGTGATCCGGCGCTCGTCTTCCGAAGCAAACTCGCGCACCGTCAACTTTCGCGATCGCGCCGTTGCTTTCCAATCGATGTGCCGCAGATCGTCCTGCGACTGGTAGTCGCGCATCGAAAACAGATCGTGTCCCGCGCCGCGCCGCAACGACGGGATGCGCCCGGCGTACATCGGCAGCAAGTGCAGCTTGTCGCTGATCACTTCGGGTTTCGGATAGACGATGATGTCCACGTTGCGTGCGCGCAGTCTACGCCGGCGGCGAAAGAACCCGAACGGAAAACGCGTCGAGAGTTCGAAACCGTCAATCAGCACGTGACCGCGCTTTGGAAATAGTTGCTCGACGCGCTGCTCGGCCGAAGCGTGATGCGGCACGTAGCTGAAGTAAGCCAGCAACCGTTTTGCGTAACGACGCCGCACACTCGATTGCTCCTGTGCTTCACTGCTCGGTCCACGCGCTTCCACGAAGATCGAAAACGACGGCAACAAGCGTTTCGTGTTGCGCACCGTGACGATCACCGGTGCGGGCTCAGCCGCAAAGATGTGATCGGGAAAACGTGCTGACACTGTTAGATCGCGTAGCGAAACACGCGCTGCGATCCAGCCGACAAACAACGTGGAACACAGCAGCGAGAACACGAGAAAGAGCAGGTTGTTTCCGGTGTTCCAGGCGGCAAAACCGACGACGATGATGATTACCAGAAACACACCGCCGCCGCTCGTCGGTTCGAAAGGAAAATCGAAGTTCGACACTTCTACTCGCGCCGAACGCGCGAGTGGCGGAACGATGAAGATCGTTAACAGCAACGCGATCAGCAACGAGAGGATCGCAGCCGCTCCTGCGAGTGCAGGGTTATCGGATCGACGCGCCAATACCGTGACTATCGCTGCCGCGAGTCCGGCAAGAACCAGCAGAGTGCCAAGGATTACGCGTGTAAACGAGGAGCGTTGGCGAGTCACAGAGGAACACTGACGGTCTTCAAAATCTCATTCAGCACCGCTTCGGCTTCTTCACTGCGCCGCAACGACGACGAGAAGCGAGAGCTGACCACGATGCGATGAGCGAAGACGGGTACAACGAGACGTTTTATATCATCGGGGATGCAATAGGTGCGATCTTCGCTGAGTGCGAGGGCTTGCGCGGCGCGAAACAGGGCCAGTGTGCCGCGCGGACTGACGCCGAGATCCAGCATCTCTGACTCGCGGGTCGCAGCGACGATGCGCATCAGGTACTGAACCAGCGCATCGTCAACGGAAACAGTAGTAACCGCGCGTTGCAGTTCGACAACGGCGTGTGCGGTCATCACCGGTTCGAGATCTTCAAGCGGATCGGCATACTCGCGATCGCGCAGGATCAACGTTTCGTCCGCGGGCGCCGGGTAGCCGATGCGCAGCCTCAGCATGAAGCGATCGAGTTGCGATTCAGGCAGGGGATAAGTGCCGTGGTGCTCGATCGGGTTCTGCGTCGCGAGCACGATGAACGGCGCCGGCAAATGATGCGTCGTGCCTTCGATTGTGACGTGACGTTCGGCCATCGCTTCGAGCAATGCCGACTGTGTTTTCGGTGTGGTGCGGTTGATCTCGTCG
>DATNJO010000453.1:0-6298 GCA_035603895.1 Pyrinomonadaceae bacterium | reverse complement strand
TCCTGGACGCCTGCCGTAATAATCCTTTTGCAAGTAGCCAGCGTTCAACCAACAATGGCCTGGCGCCGTTGGATGCACCGACGGGCACTTTTATCGCCTACGCGACTGCCCCGGGTCGCGTGGCTTCAGATGGTCCAGGTCGGAACGGGCTCTACACTGCCGAGCTCTTGACACAGATGCGGGTGCGTGGCTTGAATTTACCCGCCCTGTTCATGCGTGTACGAGCAGCGGTGATCAAGCAGACTGGGAACAAACAGGTTCCCTGGGAGTCATCATCTCTACTCGGAGAGTTTTATTTGCTGCCATTGGTTGCTGATAGTTCGACAACGAACTTGGGAGCTGCGGCTAATCGAAGGGAGGCAAGTTCCACTCCGGAAGCGAGGTGAAAAATCCGGAAAAGTTTTCCGTTCGATTAACGTTGTAAGCGGTTTTTTAGATCAGACCAGATCGACATCGTGTTGGGTCATGAATTCCAGGATCCCTTCGACACTGCTCTGGAGAAAGTTGGTTTGACAATTATACATCCGAGCAGTCTCTTAAAGAGGGATTATGAGCAAATGGTTGGAATTAGGCACTCCTTGAACCGGGGCGAAGAGCTTTCCGCGCATCGTGCCTCATCCTTTGCCGTCTACCTTGATATCACTATCTCAATGCAATCGCCGACTATTCGGCAGCAATACGATGGCGGCCTAGTGTAGTTAGTGTAATAGGAGACGGGGGTAGTTACAACCTTCAATCCCACCAATACTACGTTAATCGAGGAATGGTCTATTACGTTCTCGGTGATTACGACAGGGCTTTGGCTGATTTAACTATGGCTATCAATTTGGCGCCGCACATCGCGAGTGCCTTTCGGCAACGCGCTGTCGTGTACGCAGCCAGGGGCGATACAAAAAGCGCGAACGCAGACTCCAAGAGAGCAAGTGAGCTTGAAAATATGACTAATCCAGTGAATCGCATTGTTGATGATCGTGTCGGTGGAGTAGTGCTTGAACTGGATCGATATTGTAGGAACACCTATGCAGGATCTGCGGCACTTTTGGTGGACCGTAACGCGTTTGGCTGGAAGTGCCAGCGGATGGAGGAAGGTCAAAGGCGGCTGATCCACCTCGACACGGGAGCTGCATGCAAATCGCAGTTTGGACCAATGGCAATCGCCAAGTACGGCCATTTCAATGATCCAAATAGCTGGTACTGTGCGGAGAATCGATAAGTGAGCTTTTGAGATTTGCTTTAACTCAAGGCGGTGAGAAAGGACAAGTGATGAGATTAGGAACGGGTTATTCATCGACTGGGCGAATTCCCGGGTTGGTCCTGGCGGCACTGGTGATTTCTTTAGCACCGCTTACTCATGAATTAGTTCGAGCTCAGAAGACGGATAAGGCATTGAGCCATCCTCCAGTGAAGGCATGGCCCAGTAACGATAAGCGCTGGGCGTTAATAATCGGTATTGATAACTACGACGATGAGAACATCACGCCACTTCGAGGCGCAACAAATGACGCGAATGTTCTGGCCCAGGTGCTGGAGGAGAACGCCGGCTTCGACGAGAATCAGGTAATTGTACTTACGAATGAACAGGAAGCGTCAAAGCGGCCGACCCGCAATAACATTTTGAAATACTTATCGCATTTAAAGTCGCTGGTTCCAAAAGACGGCTTGCTCTTGATTTCTTTCTCAGGTCACGGGATTGAACGAGAACAGCGGGCATTTTTGATCCCTCGGGATGCTGTGTACACGGAAGACATAGATCTCCTTGAACAAACCGCAGTCAGTGTGAGCGAGGTTACGAAGGGCATTAAAGCTACGGGAGTTAATCAGGTAGTGATTCTGCTCGATGCTTGCAGGAGTGATCCGTTGAGCCATAAGGCAGGCTCTGCCAATCCTTTGACCGAATCATATCTGAGAGCTTTCAACTTCGATATAGCAAATAAGGAAGTTACTGCATTTGCGATTCTGTATGCCACCGACGTTGGCGCTCGTGCATACGAGGATGTCGACCGCAAGGCGGGGTATTTCACCCTGGCGGTGGCAGAGGCGCTTAGAGGAAATGCCGCGGATCCAAAGTCCGGTGAAGTGACGTTGCAGAATCTCGTGAAATACGTTCAACGAACGGTACCAGTCCGAGTGGCCGCCAATTTGGGCGCAACTAAGGAACAAAAACCATTTGCCGTAATTGGAGGCTACAAAGCGGACGAACTTGTTTTGTCGATCGGACAACCGTTGGCAAAGGGATCAGGCAGTTACCCGGTCAGATCAGGTTGGGTTGACTTCAGGGTTCTGGCACGGAAGCTGGTGAAGTATGACTATGTTGATGAATTCTCTGAGGGTCTCGCCCGGGTGAGGCTCAAAGGCAAGGAGGGCTTTATCAATCAAGCTGGGGATCTGGTGATCGCTGTCAAGTACGATGAAGGCTGTGCCTGTAACTTTTCGGAAGGCTTAGCTGTAGTGAAGCGCAACGAAAAATGGGGCTATGTAGACAAGAATGGAAATGAAGTTCTGCCTGCACAATACGAAAGAGCTGCCAGCTTCAAGAGCGGTTTGGCTGTTGTGAAAAAGCACGGGAAGGAGGGAATGATCGATAAGGCTGGTCGTGTGGTTATTCCTTTTAAATACGACAATCTGCTCTCAGAGACGGAAGGGTTAATCGGGGCTGAAGTGAATGACAAAGCGGGGTTTATCGATCGAACAGGTGCGGTCGTAATTCCATTTGAATACGATGACGTGGGAGTTTTTGCTGAAGGACTTGCAGCGGTGAAATCTAAAGATAAATGGGGATTCATAAATAAGAAGGGAAGGGTTGAACTCCCGATTGATCTTGAGACCGCGGAGAGTTTTAGCGATGGCTTCGCATCCGTGGGAGTCGGAGTAGTGGGTGTTGGAGACGACACGGAGTATGCCAGAGGGCTTATGGATAAGAGAGGAAATCTACTACCTCTTTCACCGGAAAATGTGAGCAGCGTAGTGACGCCTCTTGAATACTATTACAACTGGATTGATCGATTCTCTGAGGGCCTGGCGTCAGTGTTTTATCACGGCAAACAGGGCTTTATCGACAAGCGTGGCACTGAGGTTATTCCACTCAAATATGATGGTTGCGAATGCGGTAAATTTGAAAATGGAATCGGGCTTGTGTCGCTCAACGAGAAGTTTGGCTTTGTTGACAGAAGTGGAAGAGAAGTTATCCCAATTAAATACGATGAAATATGGACAGAGTTCAGGCGTGACGGTTTCATTGGCGTGAAACTGAATGGCAAAAAAGGATTTGTAGATCTCCGCGGAAATGAGTATTGGGACATGGATTAGCTGGAGAAAGGACGGAGCAATGTTTCTCACAAGTGGTTTTTCAGCCTTGAGGTTAGTGCGTTTCTTTATGCCACTTTTCATTCTTTGCTTGTTGGCGTTGGCTACGACATTTGTTGCCCCCAGCCATGGGTCAAGTGTGTCTGAGCAGGGCTTGAATCCTCAAAGTGAGGCCCGGAGTCGCCAGACGATCGCTACTTCGCCTCAAACAACCACAGCTAAACGAGCGGCGCCGCCTCGCCTTACTAATCGGCAACGGAACTTATCAGAAGGTTAAGTCACTGAAGAATCCTGCCAATGATGCCGCGTTGATGGCTGAGACACTCCGACGAATAGGATTTGTAGTCGTGATGGGAACCGACAAATCTCTCGTTGAGATGAAAAAACTCATCCGCGAATTTGGCAAAGAACTGCGCAATGGCGGTGGAGTGGGACTGTTTTACTTCGCTGGCCATGGAGTGCAATCGCGGAGACTAAACTACCTAATCCCGGTCGATGCAAACATTGAGACAGATGCTGACCTGGAAGATACTTCCGTCAACTTTAATTACTTGCTGAACTTAATGGACGACGCCGATAACAGTTTGAACATTGCAATTCTCGATGCTTGTCGTAACAACCCTTCGTGGGCCGCCTTCGGTCGGCGCAGGAAGGTTTGGCCCAAGTTAAAGCCCCCACCGGAACCTTAATTGCTTACTCGACGGCTCCCGATCAGACAGCAGCTGATTTTACTCAGGCAATAAGCCTCGATCCTGAGGACGCTCTCTCTTACGGCTATAGGGCAAAGTCGTATGGCGATAAGGGAAATCGTGCTCAAGCTATCGTCGATAGTACAAAGGCAATCGAGCTGGATCCCAGTGCGGCGACACCCCACTTCATTAGGTGCGACTCTTACTTTTTTATACATTCTTATGCTCAATCGATAATTGACTGCTCGACGGCAATTAAACTCTACCCTGGATATGAAGATGCCTATTATGTTCGAGCAGGGGCCTACTTTAAAAGTAGCCGGTATGAGGACGCTATAGTTGATTCGACTACTGTGATTAGACTGAACCCTCAACGTGGCGATGCCTATTTATTCGTGGATTTGCTTACGAAAATAAGGGGGATATCCAAAATGCAATAGTCGATTACACAGAAGCTATTAAGCTCGGAATCAGTGATGCTTATCCAAAGCGTGCGAGGTGTTACGCAGAACTGAGCGATCACGAAAAAGCTATAGCAGACTACACCCAGACGATTGGGCTTGGCATGAAGGAGGCCAATATCTTTACTAGTCGAGGGTGTCTTACTATGAGAAAGGCGACAATGAGGGCGCGATTAGTGATTTTTCAGAATCGCTTAAACTCGACTCAAAAAATATTAAAGTATGGTTGTTAAGAGGCCTTGCGCACTATCGACTACGAAGTTATGACAACGCCGTCAGGGATTTTACTGAAGTAATCAGGCTCGATCCTAATGACAAGCGAGGTTATGAACTCCGGGTCTTGGCCTATGACAAACTAGAGGATAGTCAGAGCGCCGAGTCTGATAGACGGCGAGTAAAGGACTTGAAAAGAAAGAAACGAAGCCATAGTCCTCGTTTGTCCCGGCAGCCATTTCCTGGTCTTCTCTAAATTGTTGTGGAAGTTCGTCAAGCGCGAATGGTCTAAAACGTATCGGGCCGACATCCTGGTTTCATCGCAGCAATTGTTCTACCATAATCATAGGCGAGTGTTCGCGAGAAATCAGTGCCCTTCATTTTGTGGTGCAGCAATAACCTTGCGATTATAATCCCGAGTCTCTTAGTAGTAGCTTTGGTAAGGTGGCGACATCTGTGGCGGATGGCGACGTTACGCGACTCCTCAACAAGTGGCTTGCGGCGACGTTATGGTGGAGGATGATCTGTCAGACTCATCCATAACGATCTTCGGCGAAAAACGAAGAGTTACGTTTGGCGAAACCCTGGGCAGACCATGGGGCCAACTGACATGGTTCATCAAGCTTATTTAAAACTTTCACGTTTAGCACCTTCAACGTCGGGAGAGCCGAGCTAATTTTTTTACGCCGTCTTCTCGAATGCTATGATGCAGACTTTGGTTGACATCGAACGCTAAAGTCGAAGAAGGTTTCTAACAAGAGCTGTTGGATAAATCAGATATCGACCTCAACCTCTCGCAGACTCCGCCACAAAGCAAACCGCGGACGATTCTCGCTTAATAAGTTGGAGGGGTTGAAGCATGTTCTGTCGCCAGTGAAGGGGTTGATCAGCTCATGAGTTGCCGAATAAGAAATGTTGAAGCGATGTGATTTGCGAGATTGTCAATTAGGCGATTAAAAACTAACCACGATCTCCTCGCTGCTGGCCTTGCTGTTAGTAACAAGTCAGATTCTATGGGTGCCAGATTGGAAATAGTTAAGCTTCATGAGGTTGTTCGATGAGATCGCGTTCCATTGCCATCGCTCTCAGGATAGTCACCATTCTTGCAATGTTGCTCTGCTACGGTAGTGGACGTTCCGTGACGGCCCAGCAACAAAGTGATCGCTTACTGAAACACGGCCAGGAAAACAAAAGCCAAAGAGCAGGGCGCCGGGTTGCCCTGGTAATTGGAAATGGCGCTTACTCGAACGCATCACCCTTGAAGAATCCGCCGAACGACGCGCGCGACATGAGCGCGACGCTTAAAGAGTTAGGCTTTGAAGTCACGAGCGACACCAATGTCAGCCAGCGTGAGATGAAGCGTTTGATCCGCGACTTTGGCCAGAACCTGAGAGCAGGTGACGCGGGATTGTTCTACTACGCCGGTCATGGCGTGCAATCAAATGGGCGCAACTATTTGATTCCGGTCGAAGCTGACATCCAAAGTGAGGCGGAGG
Organism: Pyrinomonadaceae bacterium; assembly: GCA_035603895.1. Taxonomy (GTDB): domain Bacteria; phylum Acidobacteriota; class Blastocatellia; order Pyrinomonadales; family Pyrinomonadaceae; genus PSRF01. The sequence goes on along the minus strand of DATNJO010000453.1, from coordinate 136 downwards.
TTGAGGACGCCAGTGTCGACGTGAATCTCGTTCTGAAGTACATGGACGAGGCACAGAATGACCTGAACATCGTGATTCTGGATGCGTGTCGCAACAATCCATTTCCACGGAGCTTTCGTTCCGCCAGCAGTGGCTT
>DATNJO010000452.1:0-7259 GCA_035603895.1 Pyrinomonadaceae bacterium | reverse complement strand
TGGGAGGCGGCGCACCGCATGGCTCGTACTGCGGGGCGAGCCGCCCGCGCTCCTACTTAGGGCACTATCCGTTTTTCGTTTACGATGGGGGCTGAGATGACTGGCCAACTCAGCGTGCAGCCGCTGGCGGAACTAATTAACGAAATATCCGCCAAATCCCTCGCCGGCAAACTCCAACTCGAACGCGACCGCATCAAGGTCGTCATCTATTTCGACAACGGCGAACTGCTCTACGCCGCGGCTAACCTGCGCACGTTGCGACTGCGGGAGTACTTGCTGAAAGCCGGGATCAACGAAGCGGCCCTGGCGCGTTACGGCGAACGCCGTCCGGACCTCGAACTGGCAAAAGTACTCGTAACAGACCACTTGCTGACACCCGCGGCAGCCGAACAGGTTCAAACCAAACAAGTCACTGACGTCCTCCGCGTCGCGCTGCTTTGGACTGAAGGTACGTGGGAATTCGATGAACGTGCGCGTCTTGACGAATCAACGCGAATCAAAATCGATCTCCGCAGTTTGCTGCTCGAAACCGGCCGGCGCACGGCTCCGAAGTTTGCCGCCTCGCGCTTTCACCTCGCGAACGAGTTGATCTCACCCGTCTCAACATCGCTCGAGTTTTCGAACCTGCTACCGTCGGAGATCTTTCTTCTTTCACGACTCGATCGTCCCACGCCTTTGCAGGACCTTGTCGCCGTCAGCGGCGTCAGCGAGAACGAAGCCTTTGTTGTTCTGTACTCGCTCGCGCTTGCTGGATTGCTCGAACGCGAACAGCGGCACAACACGTTTCGCAGCCAGACGTTTCATAGCCAGTCTGGGGCGGCGACTCAACCGGAACCTGAAAAGCCAGCGCCGCCTCCCGAGCCGCCGGAAGAAAAGACCGAAGAAAACCTCGAAACGTTTCTCGCAAGACTCGAACGTGCGCAAACACATTACGACGTGCTCGACGTCACAAAAGAATCATCACCAGCACAAATGAAGGTCAAATATTACGAACTTGCACGGCGCTACCATCCGGATCGCTTTCGTAAAGCCGAACCTTCATTGCTGGCGCGCACCGAATCGGCGTTCGCGCGCATCACGCAAGCGTACGACACGTTGCGCGACGATAGCCTTCGTGCAAACTACGACGCAAAACTCGCTGCACGCCAGAAAGCCCAACAAGTCGCCGACGCAACTGCAAAACCGAAAACCGAAACGCCTTCAGTCGCACCAACTGCGACGACTGACAGTACTCCTCAGATGCCGCCCCAACCCGGACTTTCCGCTGCCGAACGCGCTGAAGCGCAGTTCAAAGAAGGTCTCGCCGCACTCGAAACCGGGGAACGAAAAGTGGCCATCGGACTCTTCGCGGCGGCTGCGAACGCAATGCCGAAAGAAGCTCGTTATCGTGCCTTTTACGGCCGTCTGTTGGCCGAACGCGAACACACGCGCCGCACGGCCGAAGCGGAGTTACAGGCAGCTATCAAACTCGATCCAAAGAACGGCGAATATCGCGTGATGCTGGCGGAGTTGTACCGCGATCTGGGCTTAATGCTGCGTGCGCGCGGCGAGGCCGAACGCGCTCTCGGCATCGACCCAAACAATCGCAAGGCGCAGGACCTGTTGCGCGTGTTGAAATCAGTGTGAGAAATTGAGACGTTATGGTCGCACTCCAACGAACTGAGTTGATCGACAAAGCAGCCGGTGAAGCGTTTGCCGAGCTCGCGAAGACTGCGGATCGTTTCGAACGTTACGATCATCCGCACGCGCAACGGATTGCCGCCATCGCGGACGAGATCGCGATGATGTTTCATCTGGCGCGTCACGATCGCGGCTCGCTGCACGCGGCGGCGCTGTTGCACGACCTTGGCGAAGTGGCGATGGAACGCGATTACATTCAGGCGTCGCGGCCGTTGACCCTTGAAGAACGGATTGACCTGTCGCGGCATCCGGTGATTGGCGAACGCGAGGCTTCGCGCGTGGGCGCGGATCGCGCTGCGCAACTGTTAGTGCGTTGGCATCACGAGTGGTGGAATGGCGCCGGTTATCCCGACGCGTTGCGACGCGAAGAGATTCCGCTCGCCGCGCGCATCCTGCGTGTGGCTGACACGTATGCTGCGCTCACTGATGCGCGTCCTTTTCGCGCGGCGTGGAGTGAAGAACGCGCGCGGCGCGAGATTGAGGATCGTGCGGGTATTGAATTCGATCCGGCGGTGGTCAGCATGTTTCTTTCGATGGATCCGTTGCCGGAAATGGCTTCGTACGCTCGCGGTTTCGGTGAAGAGCCGGCGATTGAACCGGAACCGAAGAAAGAACGCGGTTGGAGCTTGTTCTCCTCGTTTTCGAAATAAGAACTCCCGCAAAGGCGCAAAGAAAAGCGGACCCACTGATTTAACTTTGCGTCTTTGCGCCTTTGCGGGAAACTGATTGCTACTTATGCTGCAATTCCCAAATGGCTGGTTGGCGTTTGAACTCGGCGTGCTGCGCCGTTTGAAGTTTAGCTCCGTGGCTTTGCCTTTCACCGGCGAACCGGAGCTCGCCGTGCAACTCAAACGATCGAAAGTTCGCGTCGCCGCGAACGATCCGATGATCTGGTCGCACACCAAAGCACTTGCGCTGATCGAAAACAATGTCGACAAGCTCAACGAAGAAGAGATTCAGGCGTTAACCGACGACGCTTACATTCCCTGGGAAAAGCTAAACAACCCGTCGCTGCTCAAGTGGTTCAACGAAACTGACGCCTGGTGGTTTGATAATCTCCACCTGAACGCGCAACAACTCGATCCGTACAAACAGGCGCTCGCACTGACGGCCGGCATGATGACCGGCGACTACGTGCTGTCGTTCAACGAAGAAACTCGCGCACTGCGAAAGCCACTGTCGCTGTCAGACACGTTTCGCCGTTTGCTCGATTGTTTGCCGGAACCGCAGGACAACGGCATGCGCAATCAAAGCAGCAACCAGGACGTGCGCAGCTTCGTCGCCGAACGACATCACACGGATCTGCTCTTCCTGCGCTTGCCGGTTCCCGTTAATCAAACTCCGATCGTGCGAGATCCGCTCGTCACCTGGCGCGAAGAATGGCTCCGCGGCAGTGACGATTTCTGGATCGACTTCGAACGCGCGCGACAGGCACGGCTCGGTTCGCCGGTGCAGAGCAAACAGCAGTATCTCGGTTTTGTCGAAGATCTACTGCGCAGTGCTTCACACATTCCCACCTGGGCCATCGCCCACACGGAGAACGGTTTCATTTCGAATGATGAACTGGTTGAGAAAGTGAGCCGCGTGCGGAAGGTGGCTCAGATCTACTCGAAAGATTTCTCCGACATGCTCGGTGTGCGCGCCTCGATGATCGTCGCGAACGCCTAAGTTTTGAGTTCAGCCTTTAGGCTGCTGCGTCGCACGCAAGCTAAAGCTTGAACTCTAAACAAAGTTTCAAGCCTAACGAACAAATCTGTAGCCAACGCCTCGAACGGTTAACAAATGACGCGGGCGTGAGGGTTCGTCTTCGAGATACTTGCGCAAGCGGACGATGAAGTTGTCGATCGCTCGCGTGTCGGTGTCTTCACGCAGTCCCCAAACTTCTTCGAGTATCGCGCTGCGCGAGACGATCTTTCCTTCGTGATCGATCAGGTAGCGTAAGAGTTCCGCTTCCATCAACGTGAGTTGCACTGTTTGTTCTTCCGAGCGCAGTTCCAACGCTTCGAAGTCGATCGTCTTGTTTCCTACAGCCACGACACTCGCGTCGTTCTTGGTTTGATCCTTTTGAAACCACTCGCGGCGGCGTAACAACGCATTGATCCGCGCCAGCAACACTGACAGATCGAAAGGCTTCGGCAAGTAGTCGTCGGCGCCGGCTTCAAAACCGCGCAGCACGTCCTGCGCCTGTCCGCGTGCGGTCAACATGAGGATCGGAACGAAGTGTCCCTGCGCACGCAACCGTGAAGCGAGCGCGAAGCCGTCCATGCCGGGCAACATCACGTCGAGCACGACGACGTCATACGCCGAGCGATCGGCGAGCAACGGATACGCCTCCTCCGCGCTCCCCGCCACATCAACCTCATACCCCTCGGCCTTGAGGTTATAACGAAGCCCATCCGCCAGATGCTTCTCGTCTTCAACTATTAAGACCACACTCATCTTTATTAGTTCTGTGCCTCTTGTGCTTCTTGTGCCTCTTTGTGGCTTTACACGCGTGGAAGCTGGACCGTGAACGTACTCCCGTGACCTGGTCCGGCGCTCTCGGCATAGACGCGCCCGCCATGTTTCTTCACCACTGACTTCACAATAAACAATCCCAATCCGGTTCCTTTGACCCGCGCCATGAAGCGCCCGGGCACACGATAAAACCGCTTGAAGATGCGCCTCAGTTGCGACTGTGGAATCCCGATGCCCTGATCGGCCACGCGCACCGTCACGCGTTTGTCGTCAGCCGCAGAAACTGAAACCACCACTCGCACCTCTTCATCAGAATACTTCACCGCGTTATCGAGCAGATTGGCGAACGCCGCGCGCAGTTCATCGATATCGCCGGACACGCGCGCATTACTCGCCTCCGGCGACTCCGTGTACATCAAATGCGTTTCGTTCAATCCATACTGCACCCGCGCCAGTTCCAAACACTCGCGCACCATCTCGCCCAGATTGATCGCCGACTTCGCAATGTGACGCCCACGGTGACGCGTCCGACTCGCCCGCAAAACTTGTTCGACCGTCTTCGACAGCCGATCGCTGTCGGCGAGCATGATGTCGTAAAATTCCTGCCGCTGTTGCTGGTCGACGTCGCGCGTCTTGAGCGTCTCGAGATACAGCCGGATCGACGCAACCGGCGTTTTCAGTTCGTGCGTGACAGCATTGATAAACGCGTCGTGCTGCTCGTTGCGCCGTATCTCGCGAATCAAAAACGTCGTATTCAGCACGAGTCCGAAGATCAGCAGGTTGAAAAAGACGATGCCTAAAACGAGTAGCGCAACCTCGCGCCAGTTGAGAATGATCCAGCCCACGCTCAACGCCACCGCAAGCGCGACCAGACACACGCCCAGCGTGATGAAGAACGCGACGGATTTTCTTCTACGTGGCCTAACGCGCATCGGGCGGATTGTAGCAGTCCGCGTAAGAAGCAAGCTAAAGCTTGAACTCAAAACGTAGTTCAGCCCGTTCTGAGTTCAGCCTTTAGGCTGCGTTGTGGCCCTACGCAACCGTTTAGGCAGACGCACCTTTCCCGTCGCAAAGAGGATCAGCCACACCAAACCAGCCAGTGCGGACAAGAAGCCAGACGCCAGCGTCAATGTTCGCGGCGTGATCGAGTGCAACGACCATCCCGCCGCGGCGGTCGAAAACGCCATGATCAACATCTCAGTCGCACGGTCCGTAGTTATCACTCGGCCACGTAAGTTGTCGGGCAACAGACGCACCAACAGAGTATCCTGCACTGCGTACTCCACACCGAGTAACACGCGCGAGATCATCATCAGCAGACCCGCCGCCCACAGCGCCGGCATCAGACCCGACAATCCGTAGATGATCCCCTGCATGAACAGACACCAGCCGATGAAGCCGATCGTTCGTTGCTTCAGCTCAAAATAAGCACCGACACGACGGGCCAGGAACATCCCGATAAACAGTCCCATACCCGAGGCAAAGTACAGCACCGCCACTGCCGTATCCTGACTAAAGCCATTCACTTCCGCAAAAACCAACGCTCCGAGACGGTCCTGAACCAGATTGCTCGCGCCACCGCCGATCGCCCAGATGATGTTGGTGCCGATCAGCGTCGCTACCACTCCGTTCCTCACGATATAGGACCAACCTTCACGCACATCGGACCAGTAGCCCGCGTAAAGACTCTTCTTTTCCGCTGGCGCCGTTACTTCGGTTCGTTGCTCCCGCGTTTCTTCGTCGGGCACGAGCCAAACCGAATACGCTGACGCCACGAACGAGATGGCGTTGATGACGAAAGCCGCTGCATAACCAACGTACGCGGCGGTCCAACCACCCAGCGCCGCACCTAGCGACATCAGCAGGAAGCGCGAGGAGAACATCAGCGCGTTACCCGCGAGTAAATCTCGTTCTCCGGTGATATTCGGCACGGCTGCGTTCTTTGCGGCTTCGAAGAAGATGCCAATGAACGAAAGCAAAGCCGTCGAGAGATAAGCGATCCACAGATCGTCGGGACTGCGAATCAGTAACGGCGCGAGTGCGACCAACACGCGCAACAAGTCCGTCACGATCATCACCGTGCGGCGTGACCAGCGATCGACAAACGCACCCGCCAGCGGTGCAAATATCGTGGACGGCGCTAAACGAGCGATCAAAACTAACGTCGTGACTTCCGGCGCCGCATGTGACACAACGCGGACCAGTCCGAGCACGGCAATCAGGTTGAACCAGTTGCCGAGTTCGGAAATGATCTGTCCGATCCACAATCGCCTGAAGGAGCGATTACGCCGGAGCAGTTGCATGTAAGTCAGCGAGTCCATTTTGGTATTTACGATTGCCGATTTTTGATTGTCGATTTGTGCTTCGATTAGCGCTTGCTGTTCAGCTAGAAGCCAATCGGCAATCGAAAATCGGAAATCGGCAATGAAAAAGCCGCCCGAACTTAAGGCGGCTCGCAATCTGCGTCGTTCTGTATCGAACGTTCAACTACCAACAAATCGCGGCGGCCGTTTTTCTAAGAACGCTTGAACACCTTCTGCAAAATCCTTCGTCTTCCCTGCTTCGATCTGCGTTTGACGCTCCAGATCGAGTTGACTGCCGTAGTCATTCGTCGCACTCGCTTCGAGCAACTTCTTAATTTGCCCGATGGCGGCGGTCGGTGCGTTTGCGAGTTTCTCCGCCATGGCCATCACCTGGCTCATCAATTCACCATCGGCAGCGACTGAGTTAATCATTCCCATTTCAGCGGCACGCTGGGCGGTGATCAAATCGCCCGTGAACATCATTTCGGCGGCGCGTTTCCAACCTACGAGCCGCGGCAGTATGAAAGTTCCACCACAATCAGGGACCAGACCGATCTTGATAAACGCCTGGTTGAACTTCGCACTCTCAGCCGCGACCACAAGGTCGCACGCGAGTGCGAGATTACAACCGCCTCCGGACGCCACACCGTTGACGGCAGCAATGAACGGCACCGGCGTTTGACGAATCAACAGAATCGATTCGTTCAGTATTTGCAACGGTTCGTCGAAGAAAGCCTCGACTCGTCCTTCGCTGCTGGCCATCTCCTGCATCTCGCGCAAATCGCCACCCGCGCAAAATGCGCGGCCCGAGCCCGTCAA
>DATNJO010000451.1:0-4441 GCA_035603895.1 Pyrinomonadaceae bacterium | reverse complement strand
TTGATCGAGAGGTATTGAAAACAGCGCAGCAACCGGTTTTTCTCCGGCACACTGACCGTCCTGCCCACAATTTCGATACTGACAAGCTTCTCGTAAGGATCCAGCAAATCGGCAGCCGAGTCGTCCAGCCCGTTGCTGGCTGCGCTTTGTTCACTCATAGGCAGCAGCAGTATAATCCCCCTCTGCGTTTATTTGTAACAAAAAGCTGAGGGTTAACGATTTGGCCTTAGTCATTTATACCAAACCGGGCTGTCCATACTGCCAACAAGCGCGCGAGTATTACACGAAGAAGGGAATTTCCTTTCTCGACTACGACGCGCAAAACGATAAGGCGCGACGCGCCGAGATGTTCTCTTACTCGGGCGGCGATCCGACAGTCCCATGCATAGTGGAAGACGGTAAATACATAGGTTCCGGTTGGGGAAACCCGCCGCGTGGCTGAACTGTTCACGACTAAGCCGGCCGTGCGCCGGCTTCCGAAAACAAAAACCTGTCTCCCTCTCACAATCTGACTCGATGAGGAAGGTGCATTCATGCGCAACAAATCCATTCACCTTATTACGGTCGTGTTTCTTGTATCATCCATGCTTTCAATAAATGGCGCACTGAGAGCACAATCAAACGGAGGTTCGGCGCCGAATAAAGCACCAATGACAGAGAAGAAGCCGAAGACGACAAACATTCACGGCGACACACTGGTCGACGACTATTTCTGGCTCCGTGAAAAAACCAATCCCGCGGTGATAGCGCATTTGCAGGCTGAGGAAGCCTACACCGATCAGGTAATGAAACCGACGGCGGCGCTGCAAGAGAAGCTCTACAAAGAGATGCTCAGTCACATCAAGCAAACGGACACAAACGTGCCGTATCGCTGGGGCGACTATTTCTACTACACGCGCACCGAGGAAGGTAAACAGTATCCGATTTACTGCCGCAAGAAAGGCAGTCTCGACGCACCCGAAGAGATCGTCATTGATGAGAACGAGCTCGCCAAGGGGCAGAAGTTCATGGACGTCGGCGTGTTCGCGCCGAGTGACGATGGCAATCTTCTCGCCTACAGCACTGATAACACCGGCTACCGGCAGTACACGCTGCAAATCAAGAACCTTAAAACCGGCGAACTGTTTCCCGAACGCATCGAACGCGTCAACAACCTCGCTTGGGCCACTGACAACAAAACGTTCTTCTACGTGACTGAAGATGCGGTCACAAAACGTAGCGACAAGTTTTTCCGCCACGTGCTCGGCACTGAAAAAAACGATCTCATTTACGAAGAGAAAGACGAGCTGTTTGATATCGCTACCAACCGGTCGCGCGACAAAGCGATGATCTTTGTTCATGCGTTCAGCAAGACGTCGACCGAAGCTCGTTATCTGCCGGCAAACGATCCGAACGCTGCGTTGAAAGTCATTATTCCGCGACAACCGGACCATGAGTACGACGTAACTCATCGCGGCGATCTCTTCTACATCCGCACCAACAAAGGCGCAAAAAACTTCCGCGTCGTGACGGCGCCGGTAAACGATCCGTCCGAGAAGAATTGGAAGGAATTCGTTGCGCATCGCCCAACGGTGAAGATTGACGGAATCGATCTGTTCGCTGACCACGCCGCGTTGTCCGAATGGGAAAACGGCCTGGAACAGATCGAAGTCATCAACTTCAAAACCAACAAGCGTAACCGTGTCGAACTTCCCGAACCGGTTTACTCTGTGAGTCTGACGTCAAATCGCGAGTTCAACACCTCCGTCATCCGCTATGCCTATAACTCGCTCGTAACGCCGACGTCCTACTTTGACTACGACATGAACAGCGGCAAATCCACGCTGTTGAAGCAAGAGGAAGTGCCAGGCGGTTTCGATCGCGCGAACTACAAAGCTGAACGCGTGTTTGCGACTGCGTCTGACGGCACGAAGATTCCGATGTCGATGGTCTATCGCAGAGGCGTCAAACTCGATGGTTCCGCGCCGTTGTTGCTTTACGGCTATGGTTCGTACGGCTACTCGATTCCGCCGACGTTCTCTTCAAATCGCTTGAGCCTGCTTGATCGCGGCGTGATCTTCGTCATCGCGCACATTCGCGGCGGTGGCGAGATGGGCGAGGAATGGCGCCACGCCGGCCGCATGATGAACAAGATGAATACGTTCACTGACTTCATCGCCTCAGCCGAAGCGTTGGTGAAAATGAAGTACACGTCGAGCGATCGGCTCGTTATTGAAGGCGGCAGCGCGGGTGGTCTGTTGATGGGTGTGGTAAGCAACCTGCGTCCGGATCTGTTCAAAGCGGTAATATCGCACGTGCCGTTTGTCGACGTGCTCAACACGATGCTCGACGCGACCTTGCCGTTGACAACCAGTGAATACATAGAGTGGGGCAATCCGAACGACAAGCCGGCGTACGAGTACATGAAGAAGTATTCGCCGTACGACAACATCGCGAAGAAAAATTATCCAGCGATGCTCGTTAAAGTCTCGCTAAACGACAGCCAGGTGCCATACTGGGAAGGCGCGAAGCTGGTCGCTAAACTGCGGGCAATGAAAACCGACAACAATCCATTGCTGTTGAAGGTAAACTTTGGCGCCGGCCACGGTGGCGCGTCCGGCCGCTACGACGCTTTGAAAGAAGACGCGTTTGACGACGCGTTCATGCTCTGGCAAATGGGCATTGCTGACCGCGGCCCGGTCACCGACTAAGACAATAGAAAGGCTTTGTAGACCGTTCGCACGATGATTGGCTCGACACTGGGGAATTACAAGATCCTCGAGAAGCTCGGTGAGGGCGGTCAGGGAACGGTCTATAAGGCTGTCGATTCGAAGTTAGGCCGGACGCTCGTTATCAAAGTCCTGCCGGCCGAACTCACGTCCAAAGAAGCAAATCTCAAACGTTTCGAACGCGAAGCACGGCTCGCCTCCGCGCTCGATCACCCGAACATTTGCACGATCTTCGATCTCAACGAGATCAACGGCATCCATTTCATCGCGATGCAGTACATAGAGGGCCGCAACGTGCGGCAGCTCGTTAATGGCCGTCCGCTCTCGCTTGAAAGCGCTTTGTCCATCACGTTGCAAACGGCCGAAGCACTCGCGGCCGCACACGCGCGCGGCATCATTCACCGCGACATCAAGGCCGGAAACGTGATGGTCACGCCGTCCGGTCAAGTGAAAGTGCTCGACTTCGGACTCGCAAAACTGCTCGACGAGGACGCCGCCCGCACTTCCGGTATTCATCACACGGAGATAACTGAGGTCGGCGTTCCGTACGGAACCGCGACTTACGCAGCGCCCGAACAAGCGCGCGGCGATCGCGTCGATTCACGCGCGGACATCTTTTCCACCGGCGTGTTGCTTTACGAAATGCTGACCGGCACCTGGCCGTTTCAGGGACAAACGGCGGTCGAAGTGCGGCATGCCGTTTTGAACGACCAGCCGAAGCCAATCTCGCAAATGCGACCGGGCCGCGTGCCTTCACGGCTGCAAGGGATACTCGATAAAGCACTCGCGAAAGATCCACGCGATCGTTATCAGAAGATCTCTTACTTCGCTAACGACCTACGCGAGGTCATTCGCGAACTCGGCGCCGACTCGCTGCCGGGCATCGACGAAAGCGCAATGCCGGTTGCGCCCAAACACATGACGCCGCGCAATCCCGTGACGCGCGCGTTGCGCTGGCTGAGTGGTTCGAAAGGCCCCGAGAGTGCGTCAGGTGGTTCCGGCAAATCACCAACACGTTCACGCGATCCGCACGAGAGTCCGTTGACGAGTTTGAGCGATCGTGAACGCAAGAGCGTCGCGATTCTTCCTTTTAAAAACGTCGGCAACGATCGCGAGATCGACTTCTACCAGTTCTCGCTGGCTGATGCTGTGATTACCGAGCTCGCGCGCGTACGGTCGCTGGTCGTGCGGCCGTCGTCGGTGATCGTGAAGTATCAAAACAAAACTGTCGATTCCGCTGAGGCAGGACGCGAGTTGCGAGTGGATGCGATTCTTACCGCGACTTTTCTTCGTGCCGGAGAACGATTGCGCGTCACGGCTCAACTACTCGACGTCGATACAAGCGAGATTCTCTGGAGTGAAAGCATCGACGCCGAGGCAACGGATGTGATCGGTGTGCAGGACACGATCGTGCAACGCATCGTCGAAGGACTGCGCCTCGAACTGAGTCCCGACGAGAGAGTGCAACTCGCCAGAGGCGCGACGACGGACGCTGCGGCTTCCGAAGAATACATGCGCGGGCGCGACTGTCTGGCCACGTTTATCTATCACACGATCCAGCGCGAACATCTCGACGCCGCGATCGAACACTTTCGCCGCGCGATCGAGATCGATCCGCAGTTTGCGCTCGCTTATTCAGCACTCGGCAGTGCTTACGTCAATCGAGTGTTGAAGGGATTGGGTCAAACGGGCGATCACGAGAAGGCGCAGAAGGTCTTTCGCAAAGCTTTGGC
>DATNJO010000450.1:0-2678 GCA_035603895.1 Pyrinomonadaceae bacterium | reverse complement strand
CGAACCGTCGTAGTTGTGCGGCTGCCAATCACTAATCTTGATCGGTGCGCCGCTCACAGGCGTTTCGGGAGTCATGCCCCACTCGACCGCCGCCGTGTAAATGAAAGGTTTGAACGCCGAACCGGTCTGACGATAAGCCTGCGTCGCGTTGTTGAATTTGTTGGTATAGAAATCGTAACCGCCGACCATCGTCACAATCTCGCCGGTCTTGGCGTTGAGCGTCATCATCGCGCCCTGCACCGCAGGAACCTGTGAAAGCTCTACTTTCAAACGACGATTCTTTTCGTCGACTTCTTTGATCTCAAACTCTGCGAGATGACCGTTCTTGAACTCGCTTTCCGGTTGTCGTTTACCCCAACCCATGTCGGCAGCGGTCAACGTCGCGGTAAAGTTACCGAAGCGCACAGTTGCTTCGTCGCGTGCGCGATCGACCTTCATGATGAGGCCCATCAAGTGGCGGCCTTCTTCGTAGTCGTTGCCGTACCAATCGGGATGTTTGTAGTTGTTGAGTTCGGCTGGTGTCGCCGGACCTTCGCCGTTGTTCACGGCCGTTGGGATCATCGTGTAGCTCGAACGCCAACTGGTGTGCGTGCGGTCGTATCCTCTCAAACCTGCGCGCAGAACTTCGTAAGCGCGCTTTTGTGCTTCGACGTTGATCGTCGTGTAGACCGCAAGACCGCCCTGGGCCACGCGCGTTGTGTACTTGTCTTCGAGTTCCTGGCGAATGTACTCGACCGGATAATCAAAAGGAGACGACTTGCGTTGTGACTGGTAGTAAGCAGTGTCGGCGAGTTGGATCGGTTTCGCTTTCGCGGCTTCGGCTTCTGCTTGCGTGACGAAACCGTTTTTCGCCATCAAGTCGAGCACGAGATCGCGGCGTTCTTTTGCTTTTGCCGGATTCGACGTTGGCGAGTAATCGCTGGGTGCTTTCGGCACGCCCGCGAGTAATGCCGCTTCCGGGAGTGTCAGATCCTTAGCCTGTTTACCGAAGTAGGTTTCCGCACCTGCTTCCATGCCGTAAGCATTCGCGCCCAGGAACATGTGATTGACGTACAACTCCATGATCTGGTTTTTGGTGTAGTAACGTTCGATCTGAAGCGCGAGGACCCACTCGTTAACTTTGCGTGTGTAAGTTTGTTCTTTTGAGAGAAAGAGATTCTTCGTGAGCTGCTGAGTGAGTGTGGAACCACCTTCGATCTTGTCGGTCGTCAGGTTCTTCCATGCGGCGCCCATAATGCGAATTGGATCGATGCCGATGTGGTCATAAAAGCGAACGTCTTCAACCGCGAGAATCGCGTTCTTCAGAACCGGCGGAATCTCTTCGTACTTCAGTGGAATTCGTTTCTCGAGCGCAAACTCACCGATTACCGTTTCGCCGTCGTCCGCATAAACGCGTGTGACGACACTCGGGCGATACGTCGCCAGGGCCGCGACTTCATTCGCCGCGCGGGAGTAGTTCAACTCATACGCGGCGATGATGCCGGTCAGCCCGCCGGCAGCGAGTGCCAGCAGGAGCACGGCCGGAAGCCAGAGCCTTGAAAGTAGGTGCCTACGTTGTTCGGGTGGTGTATTGATAATTGCTGTGGGCGAATATTTAGAACGATTTACAGCCATATTTATGATTTCCCCCGGACAAAAGTGCCTTGATTACATGCGCTTCGACAACGTGGCTAGCCACAGGAGAGCCGGAAAAGTATAGCGCATAAAGCTTTACGTCATTAAATCCGCATTCACATCAAGGGGCAACTAAAGAGCCTCCCTTTGCGTCTTTGCATCCTGCGGGCGATAATGACCGTGCTTCGCCATGGGGGCGACAGGCTTCGACAGGAACCTGAACGATCGTCGCGATGCATGCCGGGCTCCCTTATGCAGCTCGTTAAAACGTGTAAGGAAACACAACTGCCAATAACAATGAATTGGCTCTCGCTGCCTAATTAGCACCGAGCGTCTCGCCGCAAGTTGCTCATGCACGCGGAGGGAGATGTCACTTAGATGAGCTGGCCCGCTGCTTCGGTCCGTGGCAGTGGGCGAGACTAAAGCCGGACTAGCTCGTGTCGAGGTCTTGTCGCTTCACTGACTCGACATGGAGCGAAATTTGTCAGGTTCGCCTGGCAAGAAAGAGAAGCGACTAAGCATGTAGAGTCCTTCGGGGTTGGTTTTTGGATCCGAGTTCAATTCTCGGCGCCTCCACCATAATATTTGCAGGAGTCCTCACTCCTTAGCGGCAAGGAAAGCTCATGAGCACGACAACGCATTTAATGACCGCAGACGAGCTATTCAACTTACCAGACGACTCACTGCGTCACGAACTAATTAAAGGAGAACTCCTCACGATGTCTCCAGCCGGTGAAAAACACGGAGCAATATCCGTCGTTCTAGCAGTGCTTCTCTACCAACATGTGCGAGCAAACAATTTGGGCACTGTTTATAGCGCAGATACGGGATTCAAGCTCGAAAGCGACCCCGACACGGTGCTTGCCCCAGACATTGCTTTCATTGCACGCGAACGCGTTGGCGTTATTTCAGAAGGCTTCCGCTCTGGGCCTCCTGATCTAGCAGTCGAGGTCCGTTCGCCGAGCGATCGCCGCACAAAGGTGGAGCGGAAGGCTGCTATGTGGTTGTCTCTCGGTGCCAAATCCGTTTGGCTAGTAGAGCCGCGGCAAAGAACCGTTGAAGTT
>DATNJO010000449.1:0-2352 GCA_035603895.1 Pyrinomonadaceae bacterium | reverse complement strand
GGAATCAACAGCCCGGCACACGGCATACGCCTCAACTTCTCGCATCACGCCCCGCCGGTGATTGAAGAAGGCATCGCGCGCATCGCGCGCATTCTGAAAGAAACTCTCCGCGCCGGATTCTAGACCCTCGGCATCTGCCCTGGGCCAGGTTCGAGCATATTCATTCCACAAACCTGAAAGAGGAGGAGAAGAAATGGAAAAGAAATCCCAAAAACCGCTTATCAAGCTTGAAGGTGTGAAGAAGATATTTTTCACCGATGAAATGGAGACACACGCACTGGCCGACACTACTCTGGAAATCAAAGCCGGCGAGTTTGTTTCGATCACTGGTCCATCAGGATGCGGCAAGTCAACCCTGCTCTCCATCCTGGGACTGTTGGATTCGCCGACGGAAGGCGAGTACTGGCTTAACGATAAACCGGTAGCTGAGCTTTCATCGAACGCACGCTCAGATATTCGAAATCGCGACGTCGGTTTTATCTTTCAGAACTTCAACCTCATCGGCGATTTGAGCGTCTACGAGAACGTCGAGCTGCCTCTGACTTACGGAAGCTTTAGCTCCGCAGAACGAAAGCAACGTGTCGGCGAGGCGTTGGAAAGAGTGGGTATGAGCCATCGTGCGCACCACCTTCCTAACCAACTCTCCGGTGGTCAACAACAACGAGTTGCCGTTGCCCGCGCGGTAGCAGGTCAACCGTTAATTCTGCTGGCGGATGAACCGACGGGAAACCTCGATTCGAAGAACGGTGAAGCAGTCATTGATTTGTTAATCGACTTGCACAAGAGCGGAGCAACCGTCTGCATGGTGACTCACGATCAGCGCTACTCGCAATTCGCTACCCGCACGGTCCATCTTTTTGACGGGCAGATCGTCCAGGAAGACCACCGGGCGGCGGCCTAAGGAGGTAAAGATGAACATCGGAATTCTGGCGACTGTGGGACAAACACCGCTAATCGAACTAACTCGCATCCTCGAAGAAGTGCCTGTTCGACTGTTTGCCAAACTGGAGTCGTTCAATCCGGGTGGCAGCAGTAAGGACAGGCCGGCGAGTTTCATCATTCGTCAAGGAATCGCCGACGGCACGATCGGTCCGGATACGGTAGTGATCGAGTCGAGCTCAGGCAACATGGGCATTGGTCTGGCCCAGGCTTGCGCTTATTACGGGTTGCGCTTCATTTGTGTAATCGATCCGAAAACTACCTTACAGAACAGACAGATTCTCAGAACCTATGGGGCTGAGCTTGATCTTGTCACGCAGCCCGATCCGCGTACAGGCGAGTTTCTACAGGCTCGTATCGATCGGGTTCGGGCGCTGAGGTACAAGTACCCATATTCTTTTTGGCCGAATCAATACGCCAATGAGCACAATGCTCAAGCGCATCATCAGACGATGAAAGAGATTATCACTGAGCTGAACGGCGATGTTGATTACCTCTTTGTTTCGACCAGCACCTGCGGCACGCTGAGAGGTTGTCGCGAACAGATCCGCGAAAACAAATTGAAGACCAAAGTGGTCGCTGTTGATGCGTTGGGCAGCGCGATCTTTGGTGGCGAGAAAGCGAAAAGGCTCATCCCGGGACACGGCGCGGCGATCCGGCCCAAACTCTTTCTTTCCAACATGGCGGACCAAGTGGTCCATGTTTCAGATCTCGACTGTGTTACCGGTTGTCGTCGTCTTGTCAGGCGCGAAGCGATTCTGGCAGGCGGTTCATCAGGCGGCGTACTGATGGCCATCGAACAAATCAAGGATGAACTCCCGGCCGACGCCACGTGCGTGTTGATTCTACCGGACCGAGGTGAGCGCTACCTGGACACCATCTATTCGGATGAATGGGTCAGGGAACACTTTGGCGACGTTGAATATCTTTGGAATCCGGAAAGGTTACAAGAATGCGAAATGGAAACGGAAATGGAGATGGAACCGGCCGGATCCTATTGATGAACAGCCGGCAGGTGAAGGCTGTCCTCAAGGGTCGAGAGCTCGAACTCGTACGGCTGGTTCAGAAGGCTTATGAGATTCATGCTAATGGCGATAGCTCTCTGCCTCATTCGACCTTTCTGCGGTTTCCTGACAACGAGCGGAACAGAATCATTGCGCTTCCGGCTTGCCTCGGACAGGATTTCCAGGTCGCGGGACTGAAATGGATCGCCTCGTTTCCTGGCAATCAGGAGCTCAATCTCGACCGCGCGTCAGCCCTCGTTATTCTCAACTCAACGCGGACAGGCAGACCCGAAGCCATCCTTGAAGGCTCCGTGATCAGTGCGAAGCGGACGGCTGCGAGTGCCGCACTGGCAGCACAACACCTATCTAATAAGGAAGACAGTGCCTCGGTCGGAATTATTGGCTGTGG
>DATNJO010000448.1:0-4187 GCA_035603895.1 Pyrinomonadaceae bacterium | reverse complement strand
GTTTCGATCATGCCTTCCTTTCCGGGCACATCGGGAAGATCTTTGGTCAGCAGGGTTGTCGGTTTTCCGGCCTGGGCATTGGCATTGCTAAACGCTGATACACTGCTAAAAGCAAGTGCGCTCCCAAACGCCGATAGACTGCCAACCGCTAGTAATAGAAACAATACCCTCTTGTTCATTGTCTGCTCCTTTCAACTAATGACTGTTTGTTGTGACAACCCCGGCCGTCTTATCCGGCGGAGCAGCAGTTGATCCACCGTGAATGGGAAGCGTTTGCAGCTCGAGAGAAGCAACGCCCCTCCCACACCCGTGAAGACCGCATAATTCAAGGGCGCTTTGATTCCTAACGAGAGCGTCATTGCCGCCGCGAACACCAGTAAAAGTAGCGCAGTTGCCAGCGCAGTCTCGCGTGTGTGCCAGCCGGCAAGAAGAAGAACACCCAAAACGGTTTCAGTGACAGTGGCGATTACACCCAGCAACGGGATAATCCTCGCCGGCACGTACCAATTGAGAGTTTGTGTGTATTCCAGGAACCGCGAGAAATCCCCCCACTCGACATTCGGTAGCCCAAACGGCCCCCAAAGACCGAGCCGGTCTGCCACCGCCGAAAGAAATCCAAGCCCGAGTCCATACCGCAAAATCACCGAGCTGAAGCCGCTCCATCCGAAAAACATTTGGTCTTCCTCCTTGTTATTGAACATCAATTCATCTCCTTTCGTTTCATCAAACACACCCAACATTTAAGTTGCCGCCGGCGCAATTGCTGCGCCAACGACGAACCTTTGTAAACTCTCCGCCTCGTCTGAGCGCGCACTGCGACCATGACGAATGATCGTCACGCGTGACGAACTGCGACCTGCTGAATTATTAGGATGTTCGTGTGGCGGGCTGCGCTGGTTTCAAATCCAATAAAATGCTGAAAGATCGTCGTTCATCAATTGCCTGAATAACCACGAATACAGTGCGGCTCCCGAATCGCCGTTGGTGAAGAACACCAAAGCTGACTTTCTTGCGGGTTGCACCCAACAGAAATTCTTGAACCCTGGGCCATCACCGCCGGTCAGACGAATATGCGATCTTTGTGTGTATGCCTCGGTTAGTAGACAAGATTCACAGAATTAACAAGATCGCCTCAGGAAATAGCCCATCTTGTTCATTCTACAAATCCTGTCAAAAGACCTAACGCAGGTCGGCAAGAGTTAACAAAGACTTAGCTATTCACGCCGGTCCAAGCCGTGATATAAACCGCTGTACTTGCCTTATGTAATCAGACAGTAACTCTCACTCACTCTCCCAGACCCAGAACCACAAAACGTATGCAGCTCGTGTCGATCTGCTTACTACGTCATCAACCGCTGTTCGCCAGCCAGTGACACGTGTGTGCTGACGAACCACTACAGAGGAAAGGGCAAGAGATGAAAAGATCGAAGTTCGGAATCATTGGCACAACGCTGATTGCATTCACTGCCGGGCTGGTAGTCCTGACGATTTCTCTGACAACAGCAACGATGGCGCCGCTGAGCGAGGGGTTTGAAGCAGGCGGCAAGACTGCCTACGCGGCAGCGAACGTAACGCTGGGCACCGGATCGTGGTTCATGGACGACGCGCTCATTGGCAATCTCTCTACTGATAGAAAGACCGGCTCCTTCTCTGCGCGTATTCGGGAAACCGGTCGCGTTCGTATGAACTTCAATAAGAGCGGCGCGGGAACTGTTTCCATTCAACATGCTGTGTTCGGCAGCGACGGTTCGAGCACGTGGCAGTTGTGGTCGTCAACAAACAATGGCAGCACGTGGAGTCAAGTTGGCTCAACGGTGTCTACGAGTTCGACGTCACTTCAGACAGCAAACTTCACAGTCAACAACGTCAACGCAATTCGTTTTGAGATCAGAAAAGTTTCCGGCGGCGCCAATCGAATCAACGTCGACAATGTTCAGATTGGTGATTTCGCGTCTCCGACGCCGACTCCCACGCCAACTGCCGGCGAACATCTCACGATGGGAAATCCAAGCAACGCTGTTACCAACGTTAATCAGCCGAACAATTACCTGATGGAGAAGCCGCAGTATGCGATGTCTTACAGTCGTGATAACGGTGGACCAAACTGGGTGAGCTGGCACCTGGACAACTCGTGGCTGGGAAGTACGCCACGCCAGGATGATTTTCGCGCGGATACGACTTTGCCAAGTGGTTGGTATCGCGTTCAAGCGACGGATTATTCCGGCTCGGGCTTCGATCGCGGTCACATGTGTCCGTCAGCAGATCGCACGATCACTGTCACCGCCAACTCTTCCACTTTCCTGATGACCAACATGATTCCACAGCTTCCGGCTAACAATCAGGGCGTGTGGGCCAATCTTGAAACCTACAGCCGAACGCTGGTTTCACAAGGCAACGAGCTTTACATCATCTCCGGCGGACAGGGATTGCAGCACTTCATTGCAAACGGTCATGTCGCTGTGCCTGCGCAAACGTGGAAGGTGATCATCGTGTTGCCTGTCGGCAGCAACGATGTTTCGCGAGTGACTACAGCGACGAGAACGATCGCGGTGGTAGTACCTAACTCAGGATCGATTAACAGTGATTGGCGAACCTACCGGGTGAGCGTGGATCAGATCGAGGCGATTACCGGCTTCGATTTCTTTTCCAACGTGTCCTCCGGCATACAAGCTGTAATCGAAGGACGAGTGGATAACCAGTAAGGATCAGAATCCAGACCGTTAATGAGCACACTCCGGTACACGAGCTGATGTTGACCTCCCTCAGCATCGGCTTAGTGTGCTCAGTTCTAACAGCACTTCACTTACGGAAGTGAGCCGCAAGCGCCGCCGCATTGCTCAAGTGAGACAATCTTAAACTCCGAGGTCGTACCCCACTGCGAAGGCTGTCCGATACAAGGCCAGTATTGTTCGCCGATCTGAGTTGAGTAAGTGGCGTCGCTGTAGTACTCCTTGAGAATCGAATTGCAAGGTCTTGCGCCCGCCTGGTTATTTAAGAGAGTGGTAGAGAAGACGAATCCGGAAAGCACAGCGGCCATTATGATGGTAAAGAGGATTCGTCGGTTAAGGATTTGTCTAAGCATGGTTCATTCCTTTCAGGTAGTTTGAGAAGTGAGGGTTGAGACTTTAGTTGTTCCTGCAAGTAAAGTAAAAGTTGTTCGCTCTTCAAGAACAGGTTTTTCTTTCTTTCCGCAAGATTCACTTCTCGACTGAGTGCAACGGGATCGATTGCGGATGGTGAAAGTAGTCTTGTGGATCCCAATAGCGTTTTATGTCAACCAGGTTGCGCTTGTTGTCGCGGAAGTTTTCCAGAAAATACAACCACATCGCCTGATCTATTTTCCCGTCGGCATGGGTGCCAAGCACGCTGTCGGGGTAGTTGTAGTAACAGCCATCAACAGTGCCGCTGGGATCTTTCATCGGATCGGGCGTACCACCCATGACCGCATACACGTCCGCATAGAACTGGTTGATCCAGTTCAAATAACCCTGGGCCATTTCACGGTAAGGTGATTGATCGGCCTGGCCCGGTTCGGCGGCATTATTCCAATACGCCTGGTATTGCAGCTTCATGATCGAACTGCGCTGCGGGACTGCCGTGGCCGTAGACGAGACGCGATTGATCGCCCCACCGTAGCTATCGACTTGCAGCAGGCATTGCGACATGTCCAACGACGTGTTGTTTGGACCATACGCGGGGGCATGCAGATACTTGTAAATCGTCGCAATCTGATCCGCCGGAAATCCCTTTTTCATATAAGCGGACTTGTACTTACCAAACTGATTCGGCCCGGAGCCGTTCAAGGTCTGCACTGCTTCAAGATAGGTCAAGTGTTGCTCGGTCAAGCTGCTCGTGGTGGAACTCATAAATCCCGGGTGACCACCAAGTGGTTCGCGCAGGTCCACCGCGGGCAAGACTTGTTCGAACTGCTGTTTCAGACTTTGTGCCCTGGCAGAGGCATTCTGACTGTGTTCGTCGTACGACATGCCGGGCAGCGAGGCCACTTGCAGCGTCATCCCAAATTGATTGGCCGCCACGTGAGTGAGTTTAAATAGCGTGAATTCGTTATCGGGCAACTGCGGCATCAGCGCGCCGTACAGTTCCACCAAATCGGCAAATTGTTGTTGCGTGACGGAGTTCCAATCCCAAGCCAAAGTAAACAGCGTGGCGTAGCTGGGCGCATCGGG
>DATNJO010000447.1:0-6311 GCA_035603895.1 Pyrinomonadaceae bacterium | reverse complement strand
CCCGCCGGCGCGATCAATTCCAGCGCGCGCGACATGGCCCAATGGCTGCGATTGATGCTCGCCAACGGAAGTATCAACGGACGCAGACTCGTTTCCGAGAAAAACTTCGACGAGTTGGTACGTAAACAGATGAACATTGCGGGTGCGGTTGATTACGGTTTGGGTTGGTTTCTGCGCCAGTGGAACGGCCACAAAGTCGTCGAGCACGGCGGCAACATCGACGGCTTCAACTCGCAAGTCGCGTTGATGCCGGATCAAAAACTCGGGTTCGTTTTGTTAACCAACGTAACCGCGTCACCACTCGGCGGTTTTGCGATGAACACGATCTGGAAGAATCTGGTCGGCGAACCCAAAGCTGCCGCTGCTGCTACGAATGGACCAGCAGCGCCTGCGGGCGATCCGAAAGTCGAGGTCGGTACGTACCGTCTTGCGGCTGCAGGTGTGAACTTCGAAGTCACGCTCAAAGACGACAAGTTAACTTTGAACGTTCCAGACCAACCTGCTTACACACTTCAAAACATTGGCGGCCGTCGTTACAAACTCGCCGATCCGGCGCCGGCTGGATTCTTCGCGACCTTCCGTCCGGTAAAAAACAAACCAGCGGAAACCGAGCTGTTTCTCGAACAGCCGCAAGGCAACATCGTGCTGGAGAAAGTCGTGGCGGAAGCGGCGCCTGCTGCCGCAGCAGCAGCACCAAGTGCACCGATCGCGATCGATGACTTGCTAACAAAGATGATCGCGGCTTACGGCGGCGAAGAGAACCTGCGCAAACACAAATCTTCTTTAGCCACTGTGGAAGTCGATCTCGAAAGCCAGGGCGTGATGGCGAAAGGCACGGTCAGTGCGCGTGCTCCGAACCAGGCTGCAAGCGAAATGACCTTCACCGCGCTCGGCAAAAAACTCGGATCGATGAACAGTTATTTCGACGGCACGGCAGGTGGCGAGATGGTCAGTTTTGCACCGGCTGAAACCTACAGCGGCAAACGCCTCGAAGACGTCAAAGCCGGCGCCGATTTCTACGACGTGCTCAACTGGAAAAAGAACTACCAGACGATCACTTTCAAGAAGATGGGCAAAGTCGACGACGAAGAGGTTTACATCATCGAGAAGAAGAACGAGAAAGGCACGCCTGTCACCGACTACATTTCAACCAGGTCGTTCCTCGTGTTGCGTCGCGATTCGCTCATCGCAAATGAAACCGCGGGTATAGAGCTACCGCAGACGGAACAGTTCAGCGACTATCGCAACGTCGACGGCGTGATGGTTCCGTTTAAGATGGTTTCAAACAACATCGCAAACGGCGACATTGTTTTGCGCATACTCGATCTGAAGTTTGACGTGGACATTCCCGACACTGCTTTTCGCAAGCCCGCGATGGCTGCTGACAAGAACAAATAAATGTGAAGTTTACAGATTTGGAATTAACCAAAGCTTTGGATCGCGGATGTCCATTTAAATGGTGTCCGAAATCTTGGTAGCTACAAACTACCTCTTCACGAAGTCAGTAAACTAAAAGGTCATGGTCCTCCGCCTCAGTAGATCTACGTAGCCCTCCATCTCCACTCTTTCGTAGATCTTCCAACTGGCATTTTCATTGCTTCTACAGCACCCATCTGCTTGTCTCCCCGACTTGTTTGCAATTCAGTTTCTCTGAAACACCCCCGTGAAGAGATGCTTTCCCCTCGCGCTCGCTCGAGCGACGCGGAGGTGTTGAAGTAGTAGAAAGTGAGAAGTACAAACCATGAGCAAACTCTGGTCATTATTGATAGCCTGCTGCTTGAGTCTCGCGGCAGCAAACGTCCACGCACAGGACGTACTCACAAAAGGTACGATCGGTGGCACAGTCACTGACGCTGCCGGCGCCGCAGTACCGGGCGCAACGATCACGGTTACAGGTTCGCAAGTCCAAAGAACTGCTACCTCCAACGATAGCGGAGTCTTCAGAGTTGAAAACCTCGAGCCCGGCACCTACACGGTGCGCGTCGAGCAGACCGGTTTCAAAAGTGCGGTAGCGAACAATGTAACGGTAAACGTTGGCCGTGAAGCGACGCTGAATCTGAAACTCGAAACGGGCGAGATCTCCGCTACCGTCGACGTCACTGCGTCCGTTGGCGGGGTCGATCAACAGAGCACCGCGACGGGCCAAAACCTCAACGATCAACTGTTTCAAAACGTCCCGGTCCAACGGAACGTTTCAAGCCTGTTTTATATTTCGCCCAGTTCGGGAGATAGCATCAACGGCGGACGCGACAATCCATCGATTGCGGGTGGCTCCGGACTGGATAACCTCTACATTGCCGACGGGGTGAACATTACCAACTCCGCATTCGGCGGCATCGGCACGTTCTCGCGTTCATACGGCGCGTTGGGAACGGGCATCAACACGTCCTTCATAAAGGAAGTACAAGTTAAGACAGGCGGATTCGAGCCGCAGTATGGTCAGTCGCTCGGCGGCATCGTGAACATCATTACGCAATCAGGCGGCAATGAATATCACGGTTCGGTCTACGGTTTTCTGCGGCCGAAATCGTTTGAAGCCACGCGGCGCCAGCCCGACGACACCCGCACCAACAAACAGGGCATGTTGCTCCATGAAGAAAACTACGACGTCGGCGCTGACGTTGGTGGTTACGTTCCTGGTTTAAAGAATCGACTATTCTTCTTCGGCTCGTTCAACCCGACGATCCGTCGCGAGATCGTGACCGGTGTACGCGGCAACCCGAACGACATCGCGGCCGGAAACGGCGACATTGTCGACACGGGACTGTTTCTTTCGCGTGGTGAGTTCGCGCGGCGTTATCGCACTTACAACTACGCCGGCAAACTCGACTGGGTCATCAGTCAAAACCATCAACTAACGTTTTCGATCTTCGGCGATCCGACGAAAACGAACCTCTCTTCGTACTCGTTCCTGAACACTGACAACACTACGGCCGACAGCGTTCTCGATTACGGCACGCGCAACTGGTCGTTTCGTTACAACGGATCGCTTTCAACCACGTGGACCCTCAACTCGTCCTTCAGTAAAGGGCGCAGCACGTTCAACGAAACAGGTTTCGCCGATATAAACCAGATCGCGATTCGCACGCCGATCGATCCGGTTCGCGGCAACTACAACGCAGTCGGTCGTGGATTCTTCGAACCGACTGAAAGTGACAACTGGAAATGGGACATCAACACCCAGAAGATTTGGAATCGCTGGGGACAGCACACGCTTGGTCTTGGTTACACCTACCAACGTTCGCTTTACTCAGGCAGCCGGGAACGAAGTGGACCACGTTATCCGATTCCGTCGACGAACGCGATTGGAACACCGGCAGATGATCTCGGCATTCCGGGTTTCGCCATCGGACAATTATTCAACGTGCAGTTTCGCCTGAGAGCGCAAGCTGAAGAATGCACGTTGTGTCCGCTATTCAACGTGCGCGGCACGCAGGTTCCGGTGTCGTTGCAAGTCTTCCGTGGCGAGTTTGGACCACCGACCTTCGACACGCGCGCGAATTACAACGCCGCGTACGTGCAAGACACGTGGCGCATCAATCGTCATGTGACGGCATTGCTTGGTTTGCGAACTGAACAGGAGCGGCTCATCGGCAGTCCAAATTCGGTGACTGGCGATCGCTACGCTTACAGCTTCACGGACCAGTGGGCGCCGCGGCTTGGCGTCACCGTCGATCCGACCGGTAACGGCAACATCAAGGTGTATTACAACTACGGCCGTTTCTTCGAATTTCTGCCGCTCGACGCTGCCGAGCGTTCGTTGTCGCAGGAGCTCGATTTCACCGGAGCCCGCTTCGCTCCGGCGTTTACAGTTAACGCCGCCGGTCAGCGCATCGTTACGCTCGACGCCAACGGTGCTCCGATACCGGTGATTGACGCGGCTCACCTGCTCAGTGGTACTGATGCCGTCGGTGGTTTGACGAACGCGATCACCGTCTCGGCATCGGACCTCAGCGCCATCACCGCCGGCACGAAACTCGGCTTCCAGGATGAACACATCATCGGCGCCGACTTCCAGTTGCCAAAGAACTTCGTGCTTTCGGTCCGTTATCAGTTCCGAAACCTGAAGCGCGTGGTGGAAGACATGGCCGTGCTGTCGCCTGAAGCAGCGCTGGCCGGCGTTACGCAGACCTACTTCATCGGCAACCCGAGCTCACGGCTCGACGCTGCCACTAACTTGCAACAGTTCACGTTCCCACTCGGCGGCACTGCACCTGCGGGCTGCACGTCGGGGATCGTTTCAACGGTCACGGATCCGGTCACTGGCGCGGACATTGGAAACGTTTGCTTCGGCAGCGTCGGTATCGATCCGATCACAGGCGCATCGATCAACGTGCCGGACGGTATTCCTGACGGCTTCCCGGATCCGGTTCGGAAGTACAAAGCGTTTGAGTTTGAGTTGAACAAACGTTTCAGCAACAACTGGCAATTGCTTTCAAACTTCCGTATCGCCTCGTTGCGTGGCAACTACGAAGGTCACCTGCGTAACGACAATGGTCAAACTGATCCCGGCATCAGTTCGCTATTCGACTTCACGCAAGGCGACTTCAACCTGCTCGGCGATCAATTCGCGGTCGGCGCTTTGAACACCGATCGCCGCTTTGTGTCGAACATCTATGGCAGCTATGCCTTCAGCAAGGATCGCACCGGTTTCGGTGGCCGGTTCCTGCAAGGTCTGAATCTCGGCCTGGGTTTCCACATGGAGTCGGGCATTCCGATCAGCGAGTTTCTGCCGCATCCGGTTTATCTGAATGCTGGTGAGATTCCCGTCGGCGGCCGTGGCAAGCTCGGACGCACGCCGTTTTTCACGCAGCTCGATCTGCACGCGGACTATCCGTGGGTGATCAACGAGCGCGCGCGAGTCAGCTTCATCGCCGACTTTTTCAACGTTACAAACAACCGGCGCTTGCGCTTGCCGGATCAATTTCGCCAACTCGATCTTGGCGAGAACAACCCCGACTTCCTCCAGCCGTCGATTATCAATCTGACGTCTGGATTCCATTTGCCTTTCTCCGTTCGGTTGGGAGCTCGGTTTGAATTCTAGAGCTTTACAAGGAGAGGTGTTTTAAGGGAGGGGAACCTATTCCCTCCCTTTTTTGTTTGCGATAGAATCAGCCTCAATCGTTCACCGCAACGGAACACCAATATAAAATTGGGAGACAACAACATGACCAGCCTGAGAATACGCTTGCTGTTATCGAGCATCGTTACGATAGCGCTTTGTCATTTTGTAAGCCTTGCACAAGTACAAACCGGCCCCTCGTCGGCCACAGTGGAAATTAATGGTCAGGTGCGTTTCGTTGAGGGCGGCAAACCGGCGGCGAATGTTGTGGTGCGGCTCGAGAGCTACGACGGTGGTGGTTCGATCAGTGAAGCGTTTACGGATCGTTTAGGAAAGTTTCGGTTCACTGCTTTGTCGCCGGCGATGTATTCGGTGCGCGTGCGGCAGTCGGGTTATCGCGACGCGCAGCAAAACGTCGACATGACGACGACATCCAGTGGTTTGGTGATGCTTCAGCTTGTCCGCGACGCTTCTTCATCTGCGAATAATTCGACAGTTGTCGGCAGCATTGACGCGACGGTTCCCGCGGCCGCGCAAAAAGAGTTTGACAAGGGTGTAGTGGCGTTGGCGGAAGGTGGGAAAGAGAAGACTGCGTTTGCGGCGAAGTGTTTTGAAAAAGCGGTTTCGCTTCATCCACCATTTGTCGAGGCGCGTTTGAAACTCGGCACTGCTTACATGGATCTCGGGCAGTGGGACAAAGCCGAGCACGCGTTGTTGGCGACGATCGAAACCGAGCCACGTGCTTTCAATGCGTTGTTTGCGCTGGGTGAGGTTTACCTGCGGCAAAACAAGCTCGCTGAAGCGGAGAAAGTTTTGTTGAAAGGCATCGCGATCGAGGATCAATCTTATTTAGGTCACTTGGGACTGGCCCGCGTGTATTGGGAAAAGGCGCGCGTCATAAAAGATTTGGCTGAAGCAAAACCCTCACTCGAGAAGTCTTACGAAGAGGTAAAGCGCGCCTTGACTCTGAATCCGCAACTCGCAACGGGGCACTTACTGAAAGGCAACCTACTCCTCCGCGTCTCACGTGCTTCCGATGCTTTAGTCGAGTTCGACGAATACCTGCGCCTCGAACCCAACGGCCCCTTCGCCACGGAGACTAGAGCGCTGGTCGACAGGATCAAGAAAGCGACGTCGAAGGGGTGAGCCAGGGCTGGATGATCCCTGTCAGGAGCGCTCTAGGTCAGCAATCCACCATCGCGCCAACGCGCCATCGCTGGATCAAGATGGAACCGGAAAAAGTATTCAA